>JAGMDA010000151.1 GCA_023128935.1 Candidatus Eiseniibacteriota bacterium
ATTCTCTATACGAACGCGATAACTGCCGTAGTGGAGGACAACTTCGCATTGATGTACGTCTGGTATCAGGGGATGGCACCGTTTGCAGAGGGTGAGACCAGGGAAGTTATATTCACCTGCGGGCATGTGACCAGCGCGGTAGACGAGGACGAGCTACCGGGTGGAGATGTTGCGAGAATTGAGCTAGCACAAAACTATCCCAACCCGTTCTGTCAAAACACTCGGATCAGCTATGAGCTGCCAGTGGGCGGTGAGGTAGGGCTGCATATCTACAATGTGGCCGGGCAGCTTATCAAGACGGTTTTAGCGGGGCAACAGCCAGCGGGGCGACACTCAGTGGGATGGCTAGGCAGGGATGAGTGCGGCAACGCCGTGCCGTCGGGGGTCTACTTCTACGAGCTGACAGTCGGGGGATGCTCGACGGTCAGGAAGATGATGGTTCTGAAATAGGGGCATATGCTCTAGGAATATATTGCATCATATGACCTCAGGGGGGGGGTGGAAGAAAGCGAGCTAGGGCTCGGTGAGCTATACGGCTCGCCAGGGTTATTCTCCGGAGCGCAGGGTGAATCGCCGTGAAGCAAGTATGGGAACAATGATATGAACCGATCGATTGCTCTCAACTTCACGCTGCTCGCGCTCCTGCTGATCACGCCCCCCCCACTCGCAGAGGGAGCCTGCTATTCGATTGTGGTCGGCAAGGCCGCCACGACCGACGGCAGCGTGCTTTTTGGCCACAACGAGGACAACAACCCGGAAGACCTGGCCGGTATGCGTGGTGTCGCTCGCGTGCGTCACGCGCCGGGTGAGTGGGTCACCCTCCCCGGCGGCGGCCGTACCCCGCAGATCGACACAACCTTCGCCTATTGGTGCCTGCAAATGCCTGCGCTGGATTACAGCGACGCCTACCTCAACGAGCACGGCGTGGCGCTGGCCAGCAACAACTGCCCCTCGCGCGAAGACATGCCGGAGCTAACCAGCGGCGGGATCGGTGGCCCAGTCCTCAGGCGGCTGGTCGCGGAGCGCGCGCGCAGTGCACGGGAAGGCGTTCGTCTTGTCGGAGCGCTGGTATCACAATTCGGGTACACTGCCAGTGGTAGGACCCTGGTCATCTGTGATCCCCAAGAAGGCTGGCTTGTCTCCATGGTCAACGGCAAGCACTGGGTGGCCGCCCGCGTGCCGGATGATGCCGTTGCAGTCATCGCTAACACATACACTATTCGGGAAGTGGATCTGGCCGATACGCTCAACTACCTTGGCTCCTCAGACCTGATCGACTACGCTGTCCGCCGAGGCTGGTATGAACCCGCCAGCGGCCCCTTCAACTTCGAGGCAGCCTACGCTGACCCGGAGACGAGGGAGCAGGCGGGCAATACGCACCGTCAATGGAGTGGTTTGAGGCGCATCTGCGCCGATGAAGTTCCCCTGCCGGAGGCCGCACGCCTCCCCTTCGCCGTTCGTCCATCCGTGCCCCTATCGGTACCGGATCTCACCCAGATGCTTCGCGACCACTACGAGGGGACGCCTTACCGCCGGGGCAGCGGATATGACGGCCGGTCGCCGCACGAGGGCCACACGCCGACTATCTGCAGTCCGCGGACCAATTCCTCGAGCATCTTCCAATTGCGCTCGGCCATGCCAATCGAGATCGGTGCCGTCTGGTGGCTGGCGCTCTGGCAGCCCTGTAGCACGCCCTACCTGCCGTTCTATCCTGGCGCGCAGCCGGTTCCCGCAGAGCTCGATCTCGCTCACAGTCGCTCACCCGGGGACGTGATCGAGGGAAATGCTCTCTGGGAGTTGATCGAGGGGGATGCCCCCGGGAATGGGATGGCGAATGCTCCAGGCACTTTGGAGTCGGCCTACTCCATCTTCGGCCGATTGGCCCTATGGGTCGAAGCAGACTACCCGGAGAGAATCGCGGGCGCGATTGCCCTATGGCAGGAATCCGAGGAAGCGAGCTACCGCTTCCAGGGCACCCTGGAGCGCTATGCTCTGATGGAGTGGAAAGCCCAACCAGCAATGGCGGCGGAGATCCTGAAGCGCCATAGCTTGGGAACTCTCATAGGGGCTTCCCAGCGCGCGCGGGCGCTCATGCTCCACGACTGACTGGCACTTGTACTGCCCCCCCCCCCCCCC
>JAGMDA010000152.1 GCA_023128935.1 Candidatus Eiseniibacteriota bacterium
TTGATCGCGGCATCGGTCTGGATCATGTTTTTATAGACGGCCTGTCCCGTGTTGTCTGGTTTCAGATCGCGGTGGGTGGCGCTGATGACTCCAGCCGTTACAGTCGGATGGTAGTCGTTCAGGAGAAATCCAAAAGGGTTCCCCATTGCAATGGCCCACTCGCCCACTATAAGGGTCTCCGAATCACCCACCGGGGCAACCGGCAGATCCTCGCCTTCAATGCGCAGAACGGCCAGATCGTAGCTGGCGTCCATGCCCACAATGGAGGCATCGAAGGTCCGGCCGTCGGGCAGACTGACCTTGATCTCCTTGGCTTCGCGCACGACATGCTCGTTCGTTACAACGATGCCCCGCTCATCGATGATCACACCCGAGCCAAGGCTCGCAATCTCCTGGCCGTATAGCTGGCCGGGAAAAAAGCGGCTGAAGAAACGGTCGAATGGATCCCGACTCGTGGCGAATGGGTTGTGGCGGACCAGGCGGATCTGAGTGACGCTAATCGACACGACCGCGGGGGCGACGCGCTCGGCGGCCTCGACCACGGCCGTACGGCGGGTTCTATAGGGATCCAACTCCTCTGAGTGGCTTGTGGCTGCGTGGTCTTGCCACACACCCTCGAGGGGTTCTGATCCGTCAACGGGCTCTGCGGTGCTCGCCTGAGTGGAAGGGGTGACTGGCAGATGGCCAGCCTTGACAGCGCTCGTATCCGGAGCCATCTCGGTTTCGGCATGCCGGGACCCCAGCTTGGCGAGCCGGTTGACAATGCCGCCCCCCAGGGCCAATCCCAAGAGGAAAACAATGAGGAGCACACCTACCCGAATGCGCCCGCACTCCCCCGATCCGTAGAATCTGAATCGACGCACCCGATCCTCCCTGTGGTCGCCCAGCAGCCCTGATAGCATCTCAGCTCTTGGGAACTTGCTTCCAGGCCTCCAGGAACTTGCGGATACCGATGTCAGTCAGCGGGTGCTGGAACATCGCCTCAAGAACCCTGGTGGGCAAGGTTACGACATGGGCTCCCAAGAGGGCCGCTCGGACCACGTGTTGTGGGTGGCGGATGCTGGCAACCAGGACCTCCGTCTCATAGCCGTATGCTTCGTAGGCCGCCAGTATCTCTTCCACAACCTCCATGCCGTCATGGCCGACGTCATCGAGGCGCCCGATGAACGGGCTCACGAAACGGGCACCTGCCTTCGCTGCCAAGATTGCCTGGTTCGAGCTGAAGACCAACGTAACATTCGTGGCGATGCGCTCTTTCTTCAGCTCTGCGACGGCGCGAATCCCTTCGAACCCCATGGGGATCTTGACCACCACATTCTTGGCGATGGAGGAGAGCTCCCGGCCCTCACGAACCATCCCCTGCCAATCTTCAGCCACGACCTCAGCGCTCACAGGTCCCGCCACCATCTCACAGATGTCGGCTATAACCTCGCGGTAGGGCGCCTTGGCAATCTTGAGCAGGGAGGGGTTTGTCGTGACGCCATCGACGACACCCATGGCTGCCAGCCGGTGGATGTCTGCTCTGATGGCCGTGTCGAGGAAGATCTTCACCGGTTCCCTCCTGCAAGAGCGGTCCCACGACCGCTCTGCTAACCAAAACAGCACGGCCCCGTATCTGCGGGCCCTCTACTGAGGTGCCGGTTGGGCACCCATCGTTCCAGGGCGGGCACTATAGCACAGGCCCCGGAGGCAGGCAATCTGGTCCCCAGGTTCCGCACCCCGGCGTGCCGTCATAGTCGACGGAAAAGAGTGTCAATCCGTGTCCAGGCGCCACTTTCTTGCCCCGGCCGGATGGATGCCTGAGCAGGTCAAGGAGGCTACCTGGCTCCTGCTTGTGGAGCCCCACATCCAGACAGGACGCAACGATGCACCGGACCATCTTGTATAGGAACCGTATGGCCCCAATCCGAAAGATCAGTCCTCGTTCCCACGGTTCCCAGCGAGCGTAGAGGACCCGCGTGCGCCTGTCTTGCGCGCCATCGCCTTTGCAGCTGAAGGCGCTAAAATCGTGCTCCCCCACTAAGTGCTTGGCGGCGGCATTCATCGCATCGACATCCGGAAATGGGCGAGGTGCCAGGGCGCGGGGCGACCAGAAGACGGATGGCGCGCGCAGCAGGAGATAGCCGTAGTGCCGGGCCCGCGCCGAGTGGCGTGCATGGAAGGTCTCGTGGATATCGGATGGGTCTCGGACCAGGATGTCCCGGCCGGTCAACGCGTTGGTCCCGCGGCGAATACGTTCCAACGCGATCGGTGAGTTGGTTCGGAAAGAGACGACCTGGCCCAGGGAGTGAACGCCCCGATCCGTTCTCCCCGACGCATAAACAGTCGCCGGGTGGCGCAGGAGGACACTGAGCGCATCTTCTAGCTCACCCTGCACAGTTCGTTGCCCGACCTGGCGCTGCCACCCGTGAAACCGAGTGCCTTCGTATTCAATGGTCAGCTTGATGTTGCGACGCATGTTTCCCCCGTGCCCCTAAGTGCCTCGATCCATAAATACGGTGGCATTCGGCCGCCGCTGCATCCCGCCCGGCTGCGTTGCTCCTCCTCCGTGATGGAGCGACATCGCGTCGTCGTCGCGCCTGGCCGCTACGTTCCGTCTGCCGAATCATACCTCGAACGGCACAGGGCCAAGATGAGGAAGTAGCGTTGCCCTGGACGCCAGCGCTCGATGAGCTCGCCTTTCTGCCCGAAGAGACTGAAGCGAAAGCGCACACTCAACATCTCCTCGAACTCGGACCTACGCAGCTGGAAGAAATGAAATGCTTGGCTCGATGGCAGATGCCTGCCTCGGCCCAGCGGAGTTGAGATTAGGAACCGCCCGCCCGGTGCCAGGCAGTGATCCAGGCGCCGCAGCAGCTCCTCGGGCTCCTGTAAATGCTCGAGGACTTCAAAGCAGGCGATGCCGTCGAAAGGACGTAGCAGCGACATTGAGGCCGAGAGCAAATCACGCTGGCGAAACTCGATGCCCGGCGCGCCATAGAATCTCCTGGCACGCTCAATGGCTTTCCTGTCGAGATCCACGCCCAATACTTCCGTGATCCCCGGTTGCGCGCCCAGCATCGCCGCTCCGTAGCCAGTACCACAACCTGCATCCAGCACCCGTCCCCGCAGTAGCGCCACGGCAAACCAGTAGCGGGCTAAGTGCTCCCGCACCTGCCCGTGTGACAGCGGGAGGTGCATCGGGTCGATCCGTTCCAGGTACC
>JAGMDA010000153.1 GCA_023128935.1 Candidatus Eiseniibacteriota bacterium
GGAGCCATCAAGATCAATGGCAGGGAATTCGAAGACTATTTCCCGCGCGAGACGGGCCGCCGGATGGCAGTAAGACCCCTGCGAGTCACCGAAGCACTTGGCAAGTATGATGTCTACGCCACGGTTTCTGGTGGAGGGTTGAGTGGCCAGGCTGGCGCCGTAAGCCTAGGCATTGCGCGCGCGCTGACGGAGATCGATCCTGAGATGAGGGGCCTGCTGGGCAAGGAAGGACTCCTCATGCGCGATTCCCGCATGCGGGAACGCAAGAAATACGGCCAGCCGGGAGCGCGCAAGCGGTTCCAGTTCTCGAAGCGCTAGAGGGTTGCCTGGATCAGTTCATACTATGACGCACATCCCCACTGGGAGTTCTCACCTGACGGAGAGTAGGGGATGGAGGCTAAACTTCCAGCAAGCGGAGGACCGAGATGCAGAAGATTGAGATCAAGGATCTGCTGGACGCGGGGGTCCACTTCGGACACCAGACGCGCCGATGGAATCCGAAGATGAAGCCCTACATCTTTATGGAGCGCGGGGCCATCTATATCATCGATCTGGAGAAGACGATGGAGGCCATGGAAACCGCGCGTGAGGTCATTCGCCGCGTGGTGGGCGCAGGAGAGTCTGTTCTCTTTGTCGCAACCAAGAAGCAGGCGAGTGAGACAATGGCCGCGGAGGCCAAACGCTGTGGTATGTACTCGGTCACCGAGCGATGGTTGGGTGGCATGCTAACCAATTTCCATACGATCCGCCAGAGCATCCGCTACCTACGCACGCTTGAACGCATGGAGGAGGACGGCACGCTCGCAAAGCTAGCAAAGAAGGAGGCGTCTCGGCTTAACAAATCCCGCCTGAAGCTGGAGAAGAACTTCTCCGGAATCAAGGAGATGCCCCGCCTACCGGGACTGATCTTCATCCTTGATACGAAGAAGGAACATATCGCGGTCACGGAGGCCAATCGGCTGGGAATCCCTTCAATCGGTATCGTGGATACCAACGCCGATCCCAGCGAGGTGACATATCCGATTCCGGGCAATGATGATGCCATTCGCTCTATTCAGCTATATTCCAGGTTCATGAGCGATGCGATCCTCGAGGCGCGCGCCACGGCCCCGCCTCCCCCGGTGCCTGAGCCGGTTGTCAGAGGCAAGGCGCAACCGTCACGACGGGCCAGGAGCGAACGCAGCACCACCGGCCGCGGGGCCTGGTCCTCGGATTTTGCCCCTCAACGAAAGGGGTAGGTTTTTTGATCCCAGCCCTTCTCGGGCCGGATACAGCTGCCTTGGCTGCCTTGTCAGTACCCGCACAATTGCTAGAGGACATGGGATTCTGGAGGAAAACAGGAGATGGCGATTACAGCTGCAACAGTCAAGGCTCTACGCGAGCGCTCCGGTGCTGGGATGATGGACTGCAAGAAGGCTCTTACCGAGACCGCTGGCGATATGGAGAAGGCCGCTGACTACCTGCGCAAGATGGGGATGGCGTCTGCTTCCAAGCGTGCCCATCGAACCGCCGCCCAGGGCCGGATCGACACCTATATCCATCCAGGGAACCAGGTGGGGGTACTGCTGGAAGTGAACGCGGAAACCGATTTCGTTGCCAAGACCGATGAGTTCATCAACTTCTGCCACGAGGTGACGATGCACATAGCGGCTGCCCGGCCCTTGGCCGTGAGCCGCGAGGAGTTGGATCCTGCGGTCGTAGAGAAGGAGCGCGAGATCCTGCTCGATCAGGTGAAAAACTCGGGCAAGCCCGAGAAATTTTGGGACAAGATCGTCGAGGGTCGATTGCAGAAGTTCTACCAGGAATCGTGTCTTCTGGACCAAGCGTGGGTGCGCGACGGAAAAGTTACCATCGAGGACCTTCGCAAGCAGCTTTCTGGCAAGATGGGCGAGAATATCGTCCTGCGCCGCTTTGCCGTTTTCCAGGTCGGACAGTAAAGACCGAAGCCTTCGGAGGGATGCGCGGTGCCAACTAAACGACGGCCGTCCGCGCCGTTCCAGAGAGTGCTCCTGAAGCTGAGCGGGGAGCTGCTGGCAAGCCCAGCGGGAGATCCACTAGATCCTAATGGTCTGGGGGTTGTGGCCGGTCAGGTTGAAGGGGCGATCGGTGCGGGCGTGCAGATGGGCGTGGTTCTGGGTGGCGGCAATATCCTGCGCGGCTCGCGTGATCTGGGGAAAGCGTTTCCACGGACCGTTTCCGATTCGATCGGCATGATTGGAACCCTAGTCAACGCCCTGGCCCTCCAGGCAGAACTAGACCGGCGCGGAATTGGCTCTCGTGTACTCAGCGCCACGGAGGTTCCTTCCGTGGCCGAACTCCACACGCCCCACCGGGCACGCCGCATCCTGGAAAACGGGGAGGTGGTTCTGTTCGCGGGAGGCACAGGTAATCCCTACTTCACAACGGATACCGCTGCCGCTTTGCGGGCACTCGAGATAGGCTGCGGGCTGCTGATCAAGGCCACCAAGGTTGATGGCGTCTACAGCGACGATCCCGAACGGAATCGAGAAGCGCAGCTCTTCCGCAGCCTGACGTATGAAGAGGTGCTCGCAAGGAAGTTGGAGGTAATGGATCTTACCGCGATCACTCTTTGCATGGAAAACCGTCTTCCCGTTGTGGTATTGAATGCCAAGCGGGAGGGTTCAGTCCGGAGGTTCCTGGATGGTGAAGCTCTGGGAACGCTTATCCTACCAGAGGGAGAAGACCCGGATCAGATACGTCAAAGAAGGAGCCGGTGAGAAGCGCTCGCTGTGCCAATGTAGGTGAGGCGCTGCTCCCCCTGTGCCAATAATAGTGAGACACTTCTCCCCCTTGGAATTAGAGTAGAGGGCGGGGGGAGAAAAGGGAGATATGGAGAACAGGGAAGTGAGCGAGCTGGGTATGATCGAGCAGATCCATCAAGACGCCGATGACCGGATGAGGAAGAGTCTGGAGAAATTCCGGGACGACCTGCGAAATGTTCGCAGCGGCAGGGCTACGCCCTCTATTCTGGAGTCGGTTCAGGTGGAGTACTACGGATCGCGGATGCCGTTGTCCCAGATCGCTTCGGTTTCGGCTCCACAGCCCCGCCTGCTGGTCGTACAGGTCTGGGACAAGGGGGCGGTTCAGGCGGTGGTCAAGGGCATCCAGGCGGCTGATCTTGGCCTCAATCCGGCAGATGATGGTGAGATTATTCGGGTCCAGATTCCTCCCCTGACGGAGCAGCGGCGCCGCGAGATCGTAAAGCGGTGTAAGAAAACCACTGAGGAGACGAAGGTCTCCATTCGCAACATTCGCCGTGATGGCAATGAGGCACTCCAGAAGGGAGAGAAGGAGAAGGAGATCTCCGAGGACAATATGCACCGGGCGCAGAAGGAGATCCAGAAGCTCACGGATTCATATATCGAAAAACTCGATGAAGCCTTCAAGGCCAAGGAGACGGAAATCCTCGAGGCTTAGTGCCCCGGGCCATAATAAATACGGTAGCATTCGGTCGCCGCTGCATCCCGCCCGGCTGCGTTGCTCCTCCTCCGTGATGGAGCGACATCGCGTCGTCGTCGCGCCTTGCTCAGGCGAGCGCATCGGCACCCTCGGTGCGTCACCGTGTTTATGGACCGGGGCACTTAGCCCAAGAAGCCACCGAGGAATCGAGAACGGGCCGGGGCTGTGCAACGAAACCTCCTGACACGAGTGTTGACCGGGGTGTTATGGCTCCCGGTCCTACTTTTTCTGATACACCTGGGCGGCTGGGGTTACCGGGGCTTCGTGCTCCTATGCGTCGTGTTGGGTGCCTGGGAGTGGTGGCGCTTCGGAAAGCCTCTGGCCGGGGGCGGCGAATTTGCGCTTCTGATCGTTGGGACCGCAGGCGTGCTGCTATGCGCATCAGAATTGAATGCGGAGCACTTGGGGCTTTTTCTCGCACTCTTTGCGAGTGTGAGCTGCCTGATATCGCTGCGGCATTCAGATGGTCGCGCCCTCGAGCGGATCGGGCATCTCGTTGTGGGTATCCTGTACGTTGGCCTGTTGCCGGCATTCCTAATCCGTATCCGGGCGCTGCCGATCGGGCGTGAGGCGCTCTTTCTGGCCTACGGCGCGGTCTTCATCTGCGACACGTGTGCTTATGGACTGGGCCGCACCCTTGGGCGTCACAGTCTCTGGCCCAGAATTAGCCCCCGCAAGACATGGGAAGGGGCCGCGGGAGGACTGTTGGGCGCGCTGGCCGCGGCCATTGCCGGTCAGGCTTGGTTTGCCGGTTTCCTGGATCTTGCCTCCGCGCTGGGATTTGGTCTCATCGTTGGGACCCTGGGTCAGATGGGGGATCTCGTTGAGTCGCTCTGGAAGCGCGAGGCGGGCGTAAAGGATTCATCCCGCTTGATCCCCGGTCACGGGGGCGTGTTGGATCGCTTCGATAACATTCACTTTATTGCTCCCATTCTCTACACTTACCTGATTCTGGTGTCCTGAGGTTGGGACAGGCATATCCTCCGCGGGAGAAGCAGTCCCCGTTCTCGGAAAGGGCGGAACGTGCAACTTACGGGGCGAGAGAGAACTGGTCTCGTCGTGCTGGGTTCGACCGGGACGATTGGGCGGCTTGTGCTCGAGATCGCCAGCAGGCATCGCGACAGGATCCGGGTCATAGGGCTCTCCGCTGGGGCCAATGCCTCGCTGCTCGCAAGCCAAGCCGCAACCTTTGGGCCCGAGGTTGTGGTCCTCGCGGATCCTGCGGGGGCCGCCGCCTTCGAGCGTCAGGTGTCCGGCCGGTGGCGGGGGGATTTCATCTGTGGGGACCAGGGTCTGCAGCGCTTGGCGGCTTGGCGCGGTGCGGACGTTGTGATCAACGGAATCGTGGGTGCCGCTGGTCTGCGGCCGAGCCTTGCAGCGCTCCAAGCTGGCCGGAGATTGGGACTGGCCAACAAGGAATCCCTCGTCATGGCGGGAGGCCTGGTCAAGCGGGCCCTGAGGGAGTTTGGCGGCGAGCTGATTCCGGTAGACAGTGAGCATAGTGCGATCTTCCAATGCCTGGCGGGACGAGACCCAGCCGCAGTGCGACGGATCGTGCTAACCGCTTCCGGCGGACCCTTCCGGGGGCTAGCGCCCGACGCTCTCGCGAGGGTTACGCCCGCGGAGGCCCTGCGGCACCCAACCTGGCAGATGGGGCCACGAATCACAGTCGACTCCGCAACGCTCTTCAACAAGGGGATGGAGTTGATCGAGGCCTGTTGGCTCTTCGATCTGCCCCTGGAGCGGGTCGATGTCCTAATCCATCCCCAGTCGATCGTGCATGGACTCGTCGAGACAACCGATGGCTCGCTGATCGCACAGCTCTCGGCGCCCGACATGCGCCTGCCAATCCAACTGGCGATATCACATCCGGAACGTTGGGGCGCATCTGGTGCATACTGCG
The DNA here is from genome assembly GCA_023128935.1 of Candidatus Eiseniibacteriota bacterium. Classification (GTDB taxonomy): domain Bacteria; phylum Eisenbacteria; class RBG-16-71-46; order CAIMUX01; family WJJG01; genus DAOVQB01. Next base: position 5,384 of record JAGMDA010000153.1, read on the forward strand.
ACCTGGCTGCCATGGGATCGCTGACTTTTGAAACCCCTGATGAGGACCGCTTTCCCTGCTTGGGCCTGGCGCGTATGGCCTTCCAATCGGGCGGAACCGCACCGGCTGTGGCGAACGCTGCCGATGAGATCCTGGTGAAGGGTTTTCTGGCCGGTAGGATTCCATTCCACGGGATTGCCGATGGGCTGCGTGCTGTACTCAAGGGGCACGCGGTGGTGGCAGAGCCCTCGCTTGAGCAGATTCTTGAGGCGGATGCCTGGGCGAGAGGTCAGGCCAAGGCCTTCGTGATCGAGAAGGGGGCCATGGGTCCTCTGGCCGGTGGCGGGGAGCGGGGCGCTGGGAGAAGCATATGATGGGCCTGCTGCGAAGATGGCTCCCCCGGGCCTGCGGATGCCTGGGTGCAGGTCTCTTGCTCGCGGGCCTTGCGGTGCAGGTTTCAGCAGACTCGCCTCCGGGGATACGGCGCGTTGTGTTCCGGGGAGTTGAGGAGATGTCACCCTCGGCGCTGCGTGAGGTGATGCATCTGCGCCAACCGCCATGGTGGAATCCCTTCAGCTTCAGCAAGCCTATCTATCATGGCACGGATCACCTGGAGCCTGACCTGGCGCGGATCCTGGCACACTATCGGGATGAAGGGTTCATCTTCGCGCGGATTGAGGGTGCCCTGGTTAGCTATCATTCTGAGGATTGGGTTGAGATCGAGATCGACGTGTATGAAGGCATGCGCATCTACGTTCGTAGCGTCGCCCTTAGGGGGGTCCAATCGCCCATCAAAGAACAGTTGGAGGAGAAAATCGAGATTCGTCCGGGCAATCCGCTGCGAGAGCCAAAACTGAGGAGGGACGAAGATGCCATCAAGCGGATCTGCCAGGATATAGGCTATGCGCTTGCTGAAGTCTCGCGCGAGACTCGCTTCCGGGGCGATTCCGCTGCTGTCTTCTACCAGGTGGAGTTGGGACCGCTGGTGCGCGTGGGGAAGATCGGCATCGAGGGCTTCAAGCGGACCAAGGAGTATGTGATCAGGCGTGAGGTGAAGATCGAGGAGGGAGACAGATTCAGGCTCTCGCGCGTGGCGAAAACACAGGACCGCCTTTTTGATTTGGGCACGTTCCGGACGGCACAGATCATTCCATTTTACGGTGATACGGCCCACAGCGATACGGCTATAGTTCTGAGGCGAGAGCGGGAAGTCCAGGTCGATTTGAAGGTGGTCGTGGGCGAGAAGCCACCGGGCTGGTTTGGCCTCGGCCTTGGGTACACGACGGATGAACGGGGCATCCTGCAGGCTGAATGGGGCTACCGGAACCTCCTGGGCCGAGCCTGGGGCCTCCAGGTGATTGGGGAGGTCTCCTATCGTTCCCTGTTCAAGAGGAACTACCGGGAGCTGGATGACCGGCGGCTGGAGATGATCTTCACAATGCCCTGGCTTGTGAAGCTGCCGGTCCGGTGTCAGGTGCGACCCTACTACAGATTCAACCATGAGCAGGACTTCGATGAGGACGTCATCGGCATCTCCCTGCGGAACCGTTACCGGCTCTCACGCGGTAGAGAGGGCCTGGTGGAGGTTGAGTTCAAAACCACCGCCACCGACAGCTTGGATGTCCCCGGCGGGGCGCAGGGGAGGGTTAGTACGCACCTGCTGTCACTAGCTATGAACGAGGACCGGCGGGATAGTCCCGTGGATCCTCGCCGGGGTCATTTCGCTCAGGCGATGATTGAACTGGCG
>JAGMDA010000154.1 GCA_023128935.1 Candidatus Eiseniibacteriota bacterium
TGAACACCCACCAGGCAGAGTCCCACGAGAAGCAACTCCGGCGTCCGACCGTGTAGGAGTGCGGGATGGCATCGATCCCGCAGTAGAGTGGCACGTAGCATGTGAAGTAGGTGTCGTCCACCCCGTACCACAGCACTCCCCCCACGGCATCGGGCAGATCCCCGCGGGATTGTGAAACGAACGAGTAAGCGGTCTGTTGGGTCGAGATCGGTCGTTCCCACACATACTCGGTGCTGTCGACCTCCCAGGTCATCGGCCGCCAGCGGTTGGGAGTGCCGTAGGGACCGGCGTCGATGCCGCGCGTCATATCATAGGGCGTACCTTCGTAGTGGTCGCGCATGAGATGGAATACCTCGGCCAAGGAGAGCCGGGCATCGGGCTTGATCCACAGCGGATAGGGCTGGGCATCCGCTGCGCCGCGATGGTAGGCTGCTGACAGATTCAGTGAGGGTGCCGCCCGCCGGAAGGCGCTCCACACGCGGGCGTCGCCGTAGCGGCGATTGCGCGGCGTGGCTGGGTCGTAGGCTTCGCAGAAGCGAAATGGTTCGCCGGAGTGCGGGTCGTAGTAGCCGCGCTCGATGGCCAGCGCCATGACGTTGTCGGAATAGAGACAGTTGTCCGGGTCGCTCAACGGAAACTCGCCGATGCGCGCCTTGTTGGCGTGAAACGAGATCCGCCCATCGGGAATGCGCAAGGCGACCCACGCGGCTCCTCGGCCACCCGGGCCGGGCCCGATCATCTCCATGATCCAAGCTTCCTGTGTGTCGCCGATCGAGAACGACTCACCCGTCGAGGCATAGCCATACTCGGCGACGAGATCGGTCATAACCGCGATCGCCTCGCGGGCCGTACGCGCGCGCTGCAGGGCGAGCCGCATCATATCCCAGTAATACAGAACGCCTTCCGGGTTCTGCAGCTCCTCACGCCCCCCAAAGGTCGTCTCGCCTATGGCGAGCTGATGCTCGTTGATCAGGCCGACGACGGCGTAGGTGTGTTCAACCTGCTCGACTCGTCCGCGCACGGTTCCGTCCCAGTGCTTGATCGTCAGCGAGTCGGGTGCGTCGTGATCGGCCGCGGGGGTGAAGTGCAGGTGCGGGTGGAACTCGCCGTCGCAGGTGTAGGTGATCATCACGGCACCGTCTCGTGAGGCGCCTTTAGTCACCAGAAGGCTGCTGCACGCGTGTGCGGCAGAGGTGCCGCCCAGGACCAGGGTCAACACCAGCAATACCGTGATGGGCAGTGTCAATTTCATGGACGTATCCTCGTTCCAAGTCATAGGTGGATCTCCGCGTAGATTGCGAGTTGGCGCCGCTGGCTGCCGGGCGGCGCCCATAGTTTAGTGCCCCGATCCACAAATACGGTGGCATTCCGCCACCGCTGCATCCCGCCCAGCTGCGTTGCTCCTCCTCCGTGATGGAGCACCATCGCGTCGTCGTCGCGCCTTGCCGGTCGGGCGCATCGGCACCCTCGGTGCGTCACCGTATTCATGGACCGGGGCACTTAGGGCGACAGCGTGTGCTGTAGCATGAATGCATTATGGGGGGGTGACGTCCGCAAGGCCAGATGAGAGTAACCTGCAATTCAGACAGTACTGAGCCCCGGGGGGGCTCTGGGAGCATCGCATACAAACCTTATAGTACGAACGTGAATCCCGATTGACAGAGGAACATCCCAGTAATCACTGGGGACGACCAAATCACAGCGTTTGTCTGGTTCCAGTCGGCGGGGCGGACTGAATGCGACCATCGAAGGCTGTCTGGGTGCGGGTACGGTTGGCTCGAATTCGAGCCATGATCAACCTCCTTGTGTACGGTTCAGGTCCGTGTGCGGCCTATTGAAGTAGAATCACTCTCCTAGTCAGTTCACTATCGCCCACGGAAAGCCGCATGAAATAAACGCCGCTGGCAGCTCTTCCTCCTGCCCTGTCAGTACCGGCCCAGGTTGCGCGATGGAAACCAGCTGGGCGAGGTTCATCCACTAGGCTGCCCACCAGGCGACCGGTTGGGTCGTAGACATCCAGCACCACGCGCAGGTCACCCAGTTCAGATGGAATCCCGTACACGATGAGCGTTGCGGCATTCGACGGATTGGGCTGGGGCGGCCTCAGCTCCAAGGCCCTAGGAGGCTTCGCCCGGTCGGGGGCACCAGCCGCGGGACAACCGATGGGACAGGCGCCAATAAGGCCGCATTCGGGATTCGCGCCCGGGAGGCACGGAGACGCGCTGTGCAAGGTATAGGGCTGTTCCGGGTTCTGTTCACCACAGAACAGCGGATCCTCTGAGATGTTGCCATTGACTCCGTATTGGCTCGCGATGCACCCCACCCAGTTCCCGCCGGCGTTGCCGAAGACATTACAGCAGACCAGGGTGGGGCTGCCGTCACCACCCACCGCTTCGCCCTGGGTGCCGAAGGCAATGATCGTATTCTCTAATATCGGAGCAGACGTGGTGAAGCAATAGATCCCACCGGCACCCATCCATGCGCTGTTGTCTGAGAAAGTACAATTCGTCAGCGTGGGAGAGCCGTTGTAGCTACAGGTCATCCCGCCACCCAGGCGCGCCCGGTTACTATCGAAAACGCAAGCGACCAAAGTTGGGCGCGAGTATGAGCAGTTAATACCACCGCCCCCGCCGCCGGCATAATTCTCCCGGAAGATGCAGTTATTGAACGTAGGGGAGGCGCCACCGATGCACAGCACCCCACCACCGTAGCGATCGAACCAGTTGCTTCCCACAAGGGCATAGCCGCTTCTGATGGTCACCCCGCTGACGACAGCTCCGGGACCCTCGCCAGAGTCAAAGAGGAAACCTCGGTGTGCCACGGTCCCGCTGCCGCCGCAATCTATGATGCAGGCATGCGGGTCTCCACTCTGAGAGCGCACGGTCAGAGTCTTGCCGTCGAATTCGACGTCTCGATTTCCCTCACCCGCGAAGATGCCATCCCCCAACTCGACAATCCATCCGTCCCCAGCAGCATTGATCGCAGCCTGAATCGTAGGGTAGTCCCCGGTCCCATCGGGCAGGACCAAACAGATCTGGTACTCGCATGGATTGGGTTCGCAGCTCTCAAGTCCCTCTATCCATTCCCCTCCAGCAGCAACGCAGCTCGTCTGATTCCTGAGTTCGCAGGTTCCTGCGACACAGCAGGCATACATCTGACAGGGGTTTGGATCACAGCTTTCCAGCCCGGCAAACCATTGCCCCCCCGCGGTGGCACAGTCTTTTTGGGAGAGGATCTGGCAGTTGTTCCCGACGCAGCAGGCGTAGTCCAGCGGATCACAAGATACGGGCCAGGCACCGATCAGGTCGCACTCCTCATTGGGGGGCGAAAGGGGCGCGCACGGCGAGTTGGCCTGAAGCGCATAGTCTCCACCGGCTGGGTCACAGAAGAGGGGATGCTCGGAGATGTTTCCATAAACGCCATCCTGACCTGCGATGCCCCCAACCCAGTCGCCACCCTCGTTGCCATACACATTGCAGCAAGTGAGAGCTGCGGAGGCCATATCATCGCAGAGAATCGCTGGCCCCTCGACACCGAACACTATGATCGTGTTTTCGAGAACCAGGGAGTGACGAAAATCCGCGAAAACTCCACTGCCATAGATCGCCGAGTTGCCGTAGAAAGTACAGTTGTGCAGCGTCGGTGACGGCTCCTCGTTCTCCGCTGCGAGCCCGCCGCCCCGCCGCGCCTGGTTGTTGACGAAGGTGCAGTTCGTGAACTGCGCGGGGATGTGTGCGTTGCAGCGTACCCCGCCTCCCACTCCATCGACCGCGATGTTGCCCACGAAGGCACAGTCCGTCAGCGTTGGGTTGCAGCCGCTACTACAGGACAGTCCACCGCCGATACCGCCATGCGCCTCGTTTCCCGAGATGAGGCAGCCGACGATCGCCGGGGAGGCGTAGTCGTCGCAGCGCACTCCGCCTCCATACGGGGCCACATTCCCGATGACCCTGCAGTTCGTGATCGCGGGTGAGGCCCCTTGACAGCGAATGCCGCCGCCATGGTCGTGCCAATCCATATAGCCCTGGGTGATTGTGATTCCCTCCAGCACGGAAGTAGTTCCCTCGCCATGATGGAAGTAGAACCCTCGATGCGGGTCGGCCAAACTGCCCTCGCAATCGATGATGCATGTCTCCGGATTGCCACTCTGCGATCGAACGGTGATGGTCTTACCCAAGTAGTCGATGTCC
>JAGMDA010000155.1 GCA_023128935.1 Candidatus Eiseniibacteriota bacterium
CTTCAGCAATCAGGGGGTTCTACATATATCCGAGTGAGCGCAATTGTTCTTGGGCACGCTTGTCAAGCTCGCGAGTCTTGATGCCCTTGGGCGGAACGTTGATCCGCTGAAAGAACTTCATCAGGTCCACCTCAAGGGAATCGCAAGGTGAGGCTTCTTCAGGTGCTTCACCCGACGCCCTATCGAGAGCGGTTGTCTCTCCCGGGTCTTCCTGGAGATCGAAACAGTAGCTTTCCCCGGTGGTAAGATCATGGATCACCTTGTGGGTTCGCGTCCGAACTGAGATAGCTTCATAAGACTGACTGAAAGCTAGCACATCCTTCCAGCCCCTGGCGCCCTTCAATAAAGGCACCAGGCTTTGGCCCTGTGCAGATTGTACGCAAGGCAAGTCGAAGATCTCCACCAGCGTAGGCATCAAGTCAATATGGCGAACGATCTCCGGTACACGCCGCGACTGTCTGAGGCCGGGGACTCGAATAAGCAGCGGAACATGTATAAGTTCGTCATATAGGAAAGGGTTCGTGTGGAAGAGCCTTCCACGCTCGAAGAATTCACTGCCGTGGTCTGACGTGATGATAAGAATTGTGTTGTCTGACAGCCCCAGCGCGTCCAGTTCGTGCAGCAATCGCCCGATGGCGTCATCAATATAGCGGATGGCTCCATCATACAAGTCGGCAATTCGAAGCAGATCGGCCTGGGAGATGAGTTCCTCGTCAGACGGCAACATGGAGATCGTCGACCAGGTTCCCTCCCACAGTTCGGTTCCGAAGGCAGGCGAGGCTCCCTCGGCTCTGAATGCATTCTGATAAGGCCGGGGGGGTATGTAAGGGTAGTGTGTGTCCATGAAATGGACAAACAGAAAGAACGGATCATTGCTGATCCAGTCCAACTGCCCGATGGCCTCATCGACTACGCCCTCGGCTCGGGGTGCCTTGGTTCGGGGGACTTGGTCCAGGGGATCGAGAACGCCAAGCCTAAGGAGATACCGCACCGGAAGCAGGCTTGCATAGCCACTGTGGAACTCGATGATCTCGTCGAATCCCTGCGTCATGTTCCATTCGCGTTTGAGGAATGTGTTGGTCATCAGTCCGATTGTGCGGAGTCCAGCGTCGCGGAGACACTCAGCAAGGGTATCGAACTCCTCCGGCAATGGGGTGGCCAAGGTCTTCCTCCGCTTCACGGAATGCATGGAGGGATAAAGAGAAGTGAAGAGCGATCCGAAGCTTAGCTCTGTGCAGTTTCCTTGTGAGAAGCAGTGTTCAAACAGCACGGATTCGGCGGCCAGGGAATCAATCACTGGTGAAGTGGGCCGATTGTACCCATAGACACCAAGGTGATCGGCTCGTAGCCCTTCAATAGTGATGAGCACGACGTTCTGGATAGCGTGATTGCTGGGTCTGCTTTGGAGCCCTTCTCTTGTTGGCCGGCCGCCGAATTGTTGCGTGGATTTATGGGACATGAAAACCGTAAGCGGAATTAGGAGACCCACGATCGCGAGCAGCAGGATCAGCCGCGCCCGCGAGATCCGGCCACTCGGGTGAGCGATCATGGCCGCAAGCGCTGGACAAACCAGATACCTGGTGGTCTTGATGGCGAAGAGCAGACCGAGGACACCAAGCACCGGGTAGATGATTGCGAAGGATACTTTGCCGACAACCTCCCGCAGTTCATGCTGAACCAAGGGAGCAGCGATCAACACGGCCGCCAGTGTGAAGGTGCCCGCTACGAAATACGAGGCGACAACGACCGGTCGCCTCTGAACTGCGCGAGTGGCAAGCCAGACGCTCACGACAGCACCGGCCGCCAATGAGACAGCCAAGCCGGATCCGAGGTAGACCAGCAGCAACCAGGACCAATGCACGCCGAGCAGATGTAAGTAGTCCCAGAACCGGATCAGGGGCTCAAGCAGCCCAAGGGTTCCGAGGACCAGGCCCGAGAGCAGTACTGCACTCAACCGGTCACTAGTTCTCTCTCGGTTCATCTCCCTCCTTCCGGGTGCTGGGTTCCTGTTTGCTCAGCCGTCCCAATTCCTTAGCGCAAAACCAGCAGATGCTCATATTGGCGCGGCAGGCAGGACCTGTCAAGAAAGGCTGCGCGACGACTCCCCCTGTGATGCTCCTACTTTCGATTCTCGTGACACGCTCGTAACTCTGCTTGTTGATTACTTCACGAATCTGATAGCGTGTCTCGAACTGGACGGCCCAGCTCGCCTCCGGGCGGGGCCGCGGTGCTCTACAGGCGCACAGGTGCGACCTTTCCCAACGCATAGGCTCGCGGAGGGACCATGCTGGCGGTGAGAAATCTCTCGAAGTCATTCGGCTCTCTCAAGGCGGTCGATAACATCTCCTTCCAAGTGCATGCGGGTGAGATCTACGGCCTGCTCGGGCCCAATGGGGCCGGTAAGACGACCACGATCTCTTGCGTCTGTGGCCTGCTGAAGCCGGATGCTGGAGGCTCCGAGCTGGAGGGGATCGACCTGGCCGAAGATCCGCTGGCTTTCAAGCGCAGAATTGGCGTTGTTCCCCAGGAAATCGCGATCTACGGGGATCTTTCGGCCCAGGAGAATGTCTCTTTCTGGGGGCAGCTCGCCGGTCTGCATGGGCGGGATCTCAGGCGGCGGGTGGAAGATGTCCTGGAGATCGTGGGCTTACAGGACCGGATGAAGGATCGCTCGAGTAAGCTGTCGGGCGGCATGAAACGGCGTCTCAACCTTGCCATCGGCATGGTTCACAATCCCCGCTTGCTCCTCCTGGACGAACCGACCGTGGGCATCGACGTCGAAGCAAGGATCAACATCCTTAAGGTGATCCGAGATGTTGTCAAGAGCGGCACCGCCGTCCTCTATACCACCCATTATCTGGAGGAGGCACAGGATCTGTGCGACCGGATCGGGATCATGGATAAAAGCTGCATTCTGGCTGAAGGTAGCTTGGACGAGTTGAGGCGCATGGTCGGCGAGGGCCAGATCCTCACCCTACGGGGGGCGTTCAGCGCCGATGAGTTTCGTGGCGTGATCGTCGAAGACGGTGGCGTGCGCATCGTGACTCTCGAAGATGGTTACGCCATGCTGGATGTGAGAGTGGAACGGGGCGAGGTGTCAGCGGTTCTGGGACGCATCCTGGGCCAGGGGATCTCGGTTGATGACATCTCGATCCAGGAGCCGAGCCTGCAGGGCGTCTTCCTGAAACTGACGGGGCGCGAACTGAGCGAGTGAATCGGCGCGGGACCCGGGCATCTCGAGCTGGCCCGGACCGGAGCATACCGGGGCGATAGGGGAGCGAGCATGCGGGAGCCGACTGTATGGATCGTCATACGCAAGGACTTGCTGCGGCGGTTGCGTTCGCCCCTGGCATCGATCGTCTATCTTCTCTTTCCCTTTGTTTTCTCGGGGCTCATGGCGCTTGCCTTTGGTTCGGGGGGTGGCGGAGGTATACCACGCGTCCAGGTTGCGATTGTCGACCAGGACGCTGGCATTATCTCACGTTTTGTGCTCAGCGTATTCAGCCAGGAGCAGGTAAGCCGCTTCTTTGAGACGACACAGACCAGCGCCGAGGAGGCCATGGAGCTGGTCGAGAAAAACAAGGTGGCCGGTGCCATCATCATCCCCAAGGGGTTCTCGGAGGCCGTGCTGGACCGGCGAGAGACCCACCTGAAGGTCATCAAGAACCCGGCCCAATCGATCGGCCCCATGGCTATCGAAGAGATGGCTGAGATGATCGCCCAGATCCTGGATGGTGGAGCCAAGGTGCTTGCAGAGCCGCTGGAGAGGATCATGGGTCTAGCCAGGGGGACCGACAGCACCGCTCCCAGGATGATCCAAGGGGGGTTCCCCACCGACGAGGCCGTCGCGGAGATCGCTGCACTGGTCAACCGCACGCTCCGATCGATCCGGCATTTTGCATTTCCCCCTGTCATCTGCTTGGAGCGCACGCAGATCCTGGCCGCATCTCAGGATGCAGCGGACCAGGCAGAATCAGCGGCCAAGTCCGCAGCGGCTGGATCCAGTGGAGATGGTGGGGAGCCCGACGAGGAAGAGGGCACCTCCCGCCTGGTGCTGATCTTTAGCTATGTCCTACCCGGTATGGCGACCTTTGCGCTGTTCATGCTCGCCTTGGGTTTCATGGCGGACATCCCGCGCGAACGGAACATCGGAACGCTCGCTCGCCAATTGACCTCGCCCGTCCACGCGAGCGGGATCATCGCGGGCAAGATCCTGTCCACGGTGATCATGGGATTGCTTGTGGCGGCGGCCATGGCGGTGATCGGCGCTCTGCTGCTCAAAGTACGTGCTGACCTGGGCGCGTTCGCCTTGCTGTGTCTGGCGTTTCTGGGCGCGGCCACCGGGTTCCTGACACTTGTGTTTGGATTTGCCCGGTCCGAGCAGCAAGGCAGCACATTGGCCTCGATCGTAATCATGGTCATGGCAATGGTGGGTGGCTCGTGGATTCCCCTGAATTCATTGCCCTCCTTCTGCCGGATGCTTGCGCCTGCAACGCTCAATTACTGGGCGATCACGGGATTCCAGGAGATCATGATATCCGGGGCCGGCATAGTGGAGATCGCCCAGCCGCTGGCCATCCTTTTCACCGTTGGGATCGTCGGAACGCTGGTGGGCAGCTGGATCGTACAGCGCCGTCTGATGCAGGGGGCTTGATGGATAGGTGCCGTTTGATGCAAGGGGCTTGATGGATAGGCCATACCATCTCGCCGCGGAGCCATGTGAGGTGAGAATACGGGACTTGTTGGAGGTTCTGACCGAATGAGCGAGAGCATGAGGCGCGCGCTTGTTCTGGCGCTGAACGATCTCAGGTTGACGGCGAAGGATCGGCCAGTCATTTTCTGGATGATCATCATGCCGATTGCCTTCGTTGTCCTGCTCGGTTCCATGAACACCGGCGGAGGTGACGCTCCCAAGGTTGCCCTGGCTGTCGTTGATGAGGATCAGAGCTTCCTATCACATGCCTTCCGTGATGCGCTCAGCCGGGAGGGGTTCTCCATCCGCGACATACCAGTGGGGGATATAGACTCGCTCGAGACATCCCCGCGCAGCGTCCGGATCCCGCCGGGGTTTCAGGACAGCGTGGCGGCTGCCTGCCAGGTGCCGATCTACTTTCACAAGAAGTCCGATGCGGATGCATCCTACTCGATGACTGCAGAGATGCATCTTCAGCGGGCGATCATCCAGATACTGGTGCATCTGGCCGAAACGGCCAAACGCCTTAGCGGCTCCGATGCGGCCAAGGGCAGCATCTCAGAGGAAACCCCGGAGGGAGCGTTCCATGCAATCAGCGCGCTGTTCAGCAGCGATGCTGGCCTGCCGATGCCCATCGCGATCGATGAGAGGTTTGGGAGAACCTTCGCGGAGGTGGCCGCCGAGTCGAGCACCATCACGGTGGAGACAGAAACCGCGGGGCGTGGCAGGGCGGTGCCGTCCGGCACGGCTCAGAGCCTGCCTGCGATTATCACGCTCTTCATGCTGCTCAATACGGCCATATACGGAGCCGTGTTCCTAACGCAGGAGAAACAAGATCGTGTGCTGCAGCGGATCGCCACCTTCCCGCTCTCGCGCGGATCTATCCTGGCTGGCAAGCTGCTCGGACGGACCCTACTGGCACTGCTGCAAGCGGCCGTCCTGCTCCTGGCAGGCCGGTTTCTCCTGGGTGCCTATCTTGGCAACAGTCTGCTGGGGCTTCTGTTTCTGATTCTGTGCCTGGCCCTTGCGGTCGCCTCGCTGGCGCTCTTCTGGGGCGCGATCCTACGCCGGGTCGAGCAGGCCGTCGCGGTGGTCATGATTGTGTCGCTCTTCCTTGGCGGGATTGGGGGATGCTGGTGGCCCTTGGAAGTGGTGCCGGCCTGGATGCGCACCGCGGGACATATTTCGCCGGCCGCCTGGGCGATGGATGGCTTCCACTCGTTGATCTCGTTCGGTGCCGGCGGTTCGGCGGTGGTTCTGCCTTGTCTGATTCTGTTGGCCTACGCGCTGGTCTTTGCCCTGGCCGGAGCGCGATTGCTGCGATTCTCGGATTGAGATCCTTTGGCGCCCAATAGCTTCCTCATAGCATCGCCCGAACCACGCAGCGGCGTTGAATTCTGAGCACACGCGTCAGCTTCCATAGATTTCCCTTGGGAAGAGAAGCGGCGCTAGGCCTTCGAGGAACTGCCTTCGCTTCAGCCGGTGGTGGCTTGCGTAGTGATTCTCGTGGATCGTTCGCAGGTATGTTTCCAAGGTGTAGAGCTGGATCTCCACGATGAATGAATAGGGTGGCTCAGTACCGTGCTCAGGGTAGTAGAGTACATCTACGTCGCCCTTGTAAACGCAGTAGCCGGCACCCGAATAGCGATTCAACCGGGTTCTGTCAGCGGGGTAGCTGAGGGTGTCCACTACATTGCGGATCTTGAAGGGGCCGCCGAGCCTGTCATAGAGCGCAAACTTGAGGTGCTCCACTTGGATCAGATCTTCAACAATAAACATCACGCCGATGATGTCGTGGATCGCATTGGGGTTTGTCTCGCCCGTGCGGAGCATCTTGTTTACGATCGACGCGTCACGGCGCATGGAGAGCTTGGTCCACTTTTCAACAGTACGCAGTTTGTAGACCTGCTTGCCCCTGACGTATCGATAGGGCAGGACTTCTCGCTTGGATCTGCAACTGTAGAAGTAGATGTAGATCCTGACCGGACGGCCGTCCTGCATAAAGTTGATTTCGCGGCGGCGGAAGCGCCAGACCTCCTGGTTCGATAGCGGCCGGCCAACCTTATAATCGATGCTGACACCGTCGGAGGAGATGTTGAAGGCGATATCTATGTCCTTTTCCTCCACAGTGTGGCTCATGATGTCGTGGTCCATCCCGCGCGCGAAGAATGCGCGGTGCTCTTCTCCGTGCTGGATGTTTCTCGTGTGCGCAACATCGAAGAAGAGCTTTGCTAGATACATCTTTCTCTGGGCCTCGAAGGCCAGTCGCCGATTGCTGCTATTGAGGGCGACATCCAACAGCTCACGGAAGTCGTTACATTCGAAGATCCTGGGGTGGGTCTGCAGCGCGGATGCCCTGCGCTTCGGGAGAAGATCGAGGAGCGCGTCCAGGTACTTCGTGGCTTCATTTAAGTAGAAGGCCGCCTGGATGGTGTTTGAATCAAGAGGGCGCTCAATCCCGGCCGGGCGAAGCATCCGATTCAGCCAGGCATTGTAGGCACGATCACTGCGGCTGATCTCGCCCAGTAGCCGGTAATGGATACGATAGAACTCGGGGTTGTTCTTGATTCCCTCCGGATCCAAGGGGGGGTGAGCTTGTCTGAGGTCTTGCGTCACGGCATCCGTTGAACACCCGTGCTTCATCGCTGGCTCCACAATCGTCGTACCCGTCCGGCGAACCCGTCTTACGCGTCTCCTGCGGACTTCCTCCTCCGGCTTTATCGGGGAGAGCTCCGCCCGCGAGCGGGGCGCGTCCCACTCGCGGCGCGGGGCGAGAATCTAATAGCGGTAGTAATCGGGCTTGAATGGCCCGTCAATCGGCACGCCGATGTAGTCGGCCTGTTTTTGGGTCATGCGCGTCAATTTAATGCCCAGCTTCTGCAGGTGGAATCGCGCCACTTCCTCGTCCAGCGTCTTGGGAAGCAGGTAGACGCCCACCTTTGGCCTCTGCTCGGCCAGAGCGATCTGGGCCAGGATCTGATTCGTGAAGGAACTGCTCATCACAAATGAGGGGTGACCTGTGGCGCAGCCCAGATTGACGAGCCGGCCGTCGGCAAGCAAGATGATGCTGTGGCCGTCGGGGAAGATGTATTGGTCCACTTGGTCCTTGATCGGCTTGTGCACCATGCCGGGCAGAGCCTTCATCGCCGAGACCTGGATCTCGTTATCGAAGTGACCGATGTTGCAGACGATTGACCTATCCTTCATCCCCAGCATGTGGTCGGCTGTGATCACATCACAGTTGCCGGTACTGGTGATAATGATGTCGGCTTCGGGCAAGGCGGCCTCGATGGTCGTTACTTCAAAGCCCTCCATAGCAGCCTGGAGTGCACAGATCGGGTCGATCTCTGTGATCAGAACGCGGGCACCGAATCCGCGCATAGACTGTGCGCACCCTTTGCCTACATCCCCGTACCCACAGAGCAGGACGACCTTGCCGGCGACCATGATGTCCGTGGCGCGCTTGATACCGTCTGCCAGGGACTCGCGGCAACCGTAGAGGTTGTCGAACTTGGATTTGGTTACCGAATCGTTCACATTGTAGGCGGGGAAAAGGAGGGTGCCCTTTTCCATGCTCTGATAGAGGCGGTGTACGCCGGTGGTGGTCTCTTCGGAGACACCGATGATCTCCTTGGCTGCCCGGGTCCACCGCTCGGGGTTCTCTTTGTGCATCTTCTTCAAGGCCTTTGCCAGTTCGATCGCGTCCTCTCCCTCGAGCTGCCACTCGGGGTAGGAGCCGTGGTTCTTGTAATGCTGTTCAAGCTCGTAGCCCATGTGAACCATGAGCGTAGCATCGCCTCCGTCATCCACGATGAGATTCGGCCCCTTGCCGCCTGAGAAACCGAGGGCTTGGGAAGTGCACCACCAGTAGTCTTCCAGCGTCTCACCCTTCCATGCAAAGACGGAGACACCTTCTTTGGCGATGGCTGCAGCGGCGTGGTCCTGTGTTGAGTAGATGTTGCAGCTGGCCCAGCGTACCTCAGCTCCCAGTGTCTGGAGGGTTTCGATCAGGACCGCGGTCTGGATTGTCATGTGGAGCGACCCGGTGACGCGGAGTCCAGCAAGTGGTTTCTGCTGGCCGTATTTCTCTCGCACCGCCATCAAGCCCGGCATCTCGGCCTCGGCCAGAATGATCTCCTTGCGCCCCCAATCGGCCAGGGACGGATCCTTGATCTTGAAGTTGACAGTATTGGCAACGGCTACTTGGGACATGACCACCTCATATCATATTGGGTTACTTGTCACAGCGGGGGTCATCTACCGCCCGCCCGTCCTCTATCGTCCAGATGCACCTACGGAGACACAGCTTGCGGTGCCTTCTGTGCCCTCATGACAAAGAGAGGCAGAACGGCTTCTTGCCCCCCTCTGGCCCTCACACGGAGCTGATCCACTCCTCCCTCGACGCGTACTGCCGTGAAGCCTGCGCTGCGGGCCAACCCGTCCAGTTCCCCCGGTTCCAGGCCCAGCCTGAGGTCTGCGTGCTCCTCGCGTAACCAATCCTCTTCGTGGGGCAAGAGGTCTGAGATCACCAGCGCGCCTCCCGGGCGGATTGCCCTGCTCAGCTCTCCGAGTGTGCTCTTCAGGTCCGGCGCGTGATGCAGAACGAGGTTTACGAATGCGCCATCCACCTCATTGTCCGCCAGCGGCAAATGGTCGAGTTCGCCCACTCGGAATTCCAGAACCGCGGGCTTGTCCTCCCCGAGCTGCGCGCGGGCCTTCTCCAGCATGGCTGGCGAGTGGTCTATGAGGATGACCTTGCTGGCCCGGGTGGCGAGCGTTTCTGCCATGAACCCGCTTCCGCAACCGACGTCCGCTAGCACCGCAGCCCCGGGAAGCAAGAGCGAGAGGGCCTGGTGACGCAGTCCGCTTCCTTCGAAGCGGGGTTCGAGGCTTTCCCAGCGGCCTGCGGCTTCTTCAAAGAAGCTTCGGGATCTCTCGCGCCGAGCCTCGAGCACCTGCTTGAGCTTCTCCAGATCGCCCGGGCCGGGGGTCACCGCGTTCGCCCAGGGTTCCATGGCACGCAGCAGTCCCGGTCCAGGGTTTTCGCCCCCAGGTGCCATCAGACTGCAGAATGTCCAGGCTCCCTCGCGGCGGACCCGGATCAAGCCGGACTCCCGCAACACCTTGAGATGGTGGGAGATCCGCGGCTGGGACATCCCCAGCACCTCGGCCAGTTCACCCACTGCCAGTTCCTCCTGGCTCAGGATTGCCACCATTCGGAGGCGCAGGGGATCTGCCAGCGCCCTAAGTGCATCCACTAATCCTTCGACCATGGGCATAAATATATCAACATATCTTTATATGTCAAGAGAAAAATTGTAACCCGACGGCAGAACTAGTGCTGAGGCTCACATGTGACTCTCAAAGGCGGAACTAGTGCTGAGGCTCACACGTGACGCTCAACCGATAAAGACGGGAGGACTACAATGCCCGATCATGCAGTTTCTGGCTAGACGGAGCCCGATCATGCAGTCTCTGGCTAGACGCACGTCAGGCCAGGACGTACGAACTAACGCCGGTGTTCCCGGCTACCAGTGGATCCCACAGTTGACCCATATGTCCCTATTTCTGCAGGATTACTCGGCGTGTCGCGATGCCACCATCAGTGATGATCCTACAGAAATACACCCCCACTGGCAGTTCTTTCCCGCGGGCGCCCCTTCCATCCCAACTGACCGCGTACGAGCCGGGTCTTTGACAGCCATCAACCAATCTCGCGATCTCCTTCCCAAGGATGTCATGGATTGAAAGCACAACATTTGACTCCTTAGGCAGAGCGTACCGTATCTTGGTCATTGAATAGAACGGATTCGGGCAATTCTGTAGCAGCAGAGAGGACTGCGCACAGCCCTCTGAGTCGTATGTGTCGACAGGGATCTCAGCATATTCCCCATTCGTCGTGTACCAGACCTCATAGTCATTGCTACCATAAAATCCTTCCAAGTACGCTATATGACAAGCGCCGGTAGCATCAACACACGAGGATATCTGCGTTGTGTGCTCACTGTTGTAGGTGATCTGCTCCGGGTTCCCGAAAGGACCAGTGCAATTGTTCAGGTAGTACAACTCCTGGGAATTCGTGTTTCCGAAGATCCCGCCCACGTAGGCAACGTGAATATGACCTGAATCGTCTATTGAAAGGCTTGTTGGCCCGTTCACACCATTGTCCCCAGAAAGGAGCAACTGCGAACTGAAGCTGCCGCTCACGTTATTGACATAGTAAACTCCGCCATGGTATCCAGCGAACGAGATGTGAGCGCGGTTGTTGGCATCAATTCCCAGCGAAGCGTGCCACTTGAGCGCGCCTTGACTGACAACCTGCAAGGTGTCAAAAGAACCACCCGTGTTGTTTGTGTAGATAATGCCGGCTCCATCTTCGAATGCCACATGGACAAAGGCATCGCGGTCTAAGGCGAAGGAAGGTCGAACGTAGCTTGTCGCTCCGCCACCGTCGGTGATTCTGGTTGGTTCTCCGAAAGATCCGCCCTCATTGTTCACGTAGTAGATGTCCCAGTTACCGTATTCATAGTAGCCGTACTTGTAGACGATATGGACGACGCCCGTTGAATCAACCGCCAAACATGAGCGGTCGGGCACAAATACACCGACGTCGGTGCTTGTGAAGCTGACCTGTATGGGTTCACAAAAGCTGCCACCGATGTTGGTTATATAGTATTCCTCATAGTCATGGCCGTCATATCCCTTAAAACCAATGTGTGCGTTGCCCGTTCGGTCCACCTGTAGACAAGGATACAGATCGTTGGTGTTATTGTCCGTAGTCTTGAGGGGGATTCCAGTAGGTTCAGTCAAGTAATAGATGTCATAGTCGCCATCGTCATTGGAACACCACGCAAAATGGGGGATATCGAATGGATCTAGATCTATTGAAGGCATGGACTCTGCATAGCTATTGTCGGTAAGTTGCACGCTTTGCCAGTCAGCGGAGGCGAGAGGCGCAAGGATTAGAATCAGAGTGAGGACGGCAGGAAGCTTCTTGAATTTCATAATGGATTCCCCCCCCATGAGCGTGCAGAGCGTAAGGTGCACGTTTGGTTGCGGCAGCTCCTATCTTCACAGAGTCTACCAGTCTACAGGGGGCAGTGCAATGTGTGACTATGAGTTCACTTTATAGACCGTATCGATCAGTGTTCCATCCACCCACTTGACTACCGCGATCGGGTGATGGCGGTCGATATCGGGCGGCTGGGGCTTGCCGCACATCTTGTGCCCCGTCTCGTAGAGCTCCTCAATCGTAACCAGGGGCAATCCCTTGCCCTTCACGCGCTCGAGGATGTCAGCGCGCTGTGGGTTGACGGCGATGCCACGCTCGGTGATCACGACACTGATCATCTCGCTGGGTGCCGTGACAGTAGTCACCTTCTCCATGACGATTGGGATGCGTCCGCGGAAGAGCGGGAAGGCCAGGATTGAGCATTCGCCAAAGAGTGTGTTCTGCCATCCGCCGATTCCGTGTAGCAGGTAACCATCGGAGTGCGTGACAACATTGGCTTGGAACTTGACATCCACCTCTGTTGCGCCCAGAACAGACGTGGCTACATACGGGGCCCAGTTGCCCTTGCCGTGGTAGTTGTAGCTGGTAAAGGGGGTCGTGGGAACGTGACGCGGGTGCTCGCCGATTGATTTGACGGCATCCAGGTCAAAGGTCTGACCATCCAGGATCGCGCCGATCAGTCCTTCATTGAGCATATCCACCAGCACCTTGGTGGATCCACCCCGCGCGAATGGGGCCCTAAGACCCTTCTCGCGCATGCGGTCGGCGATGTAGGCCAGTGCGGCCAGGGAGATACCCCCGGCGCCGGCCTGGAAGGGTTTGCCCAAGTACCCGGCGGCTTCGATGAAATCGGCTACACACTTGGCGATGAGGAGTCGCGTGGGGCTCTTGGTTAGCCTTGTGGTTCCCGATACGATCTTGGCCGGGTCGCCGATCTTCTCCATCTCCACGACCACATCGACATTCATCCCCTGGATCTCCCAGGGCAAACAGGGCACCTCGACGATGTTATCAGTGACTACGATGACATGATCGGCATACTGGGAATCAGCCAGCGCAAAGCCAAGAGAGCCGCAGGCTGAGGGACCATAGGCCCCTGTCGCGTTGCCCAGTATGTCCGCCGAAGGGGCCGGGATGATGCCGACATCGATGTGGAGATCCCCGTCCTGGATGGCCTGATAACGCCCCCCGTGGGAACGCAGGATCCCCATGCCGCGCATATTGCCTTCGCTGGCGAACTTACCCACCGGGCCATTCATTGAACCCTCGATGTGGTGGATAACACCGTTCTCGAGATATTTGATCAGCGGTTCATGGCAGGGGAAGACAGCTGAGGGAGCAAAGAGAATGTCCTTGATGCCCATCTCCGCGATGGTGTCGAAGAGAGCAACGGCCACCTGATCACCATTGCGCATGTGATGGTGCATCCCGATGGTCATGCCATCGCGCAGGCCAATCTTCTCAAGCGCGGCGCGCATACTGGGGGCGCGTTTGTCCAGCGCGTATTGGTGGCAGGCCCGGATGGGTGGGGCGACCTTGCGACCCGTTGGCTCGAACTTGCCAACTCCCAGAAATGGGGTCTGGGCTTTTCCGTTGACCTCAGTTGGTACGAGGCGCCCAACGGCGTTCTTGACCATTTCGGCCACTGGCATTTCCTCCTCTGGCTTGTTTTCCCTCAGCGTCATCAGCCCGCGGGTTTCAGCCCGTTAATGTCGATGCCCATCTCCTCGGCCACCCGCAGCACGCGGAGCGCGCGTGCGACCACGGGCGGATCGATCATTTTCGTCCCCAGACTGATGACACTTGCTCCCATCCGCTGCGCTTCATCCATGGCGGCTTTGACCTTCAGCGCATGAATGATGTCTGCCTCCTCCGGCTGGAAGGCGTCGTGCAAGACCGCAATCTGCCTGGGATGGATACAGCCCTTGCCTTCGAAGCCCAGCGAGATCGCTTCCTTTGTGCTGGAGCGGAGACCCTCTTCATTCTCTACGTCTGAGAATACCGTGTCGATTGGTTGGACACCTGCTGCGCGGGCTCCCAGAACCACCATCGAGCGGGCAACGAAACTCTCCCTGCCCTCCACTGTCCGTTCGGCCTGTACGTCACGCGTGAAATCCTCCGCACCGAAGGTAATGGCAGCAACCTGATCCGAAGCCGAGGCAATCTCATATGCACGCCAAACGCCCTTGGCAGTCTCAAGGATCGGCATGATCCAGATCGGGTCTTGGATGTTATGGCGGGTGGCAATCTGATTGATGGCGTTCACGATCTCGGCCACATTGGCACCGCTCTCGGCCTTGGGCACCAAAACCATATTCACGTGGTGAGGTACAAGGGCAGGCAGATCGTTCAGCCCCTCCGGCAGGGGATTGATACGCACCATCCGTTCTGCGCCTCCGAAATCCACCGCGCGCAGGGCATTGCGGACAAGGATCCGGGCGGAGTCTTTCTCGGCCGGTGAGACGGAATCCTCAAGGTCCAGAATGATCCCGTCTGGCGCAAAAAGCCCGGCGTTGGTCATCAGATCCGGGTTGTTGCCGGGCAGGTAGAGCCGCGAGCGGCGCATGCGATCCCGCACCGTCGGCTTGGGATCTGCAATCGCCTCGGGGAGCGCTTCTGTACTCAAGTCAGGGCAGAGGCGTTTGGCTGCCGTCTCGACACGTGCCATGATGACCCAGTCGAATGCGGCGCGATCGAAAACCTCCACCCGCGTGTTCTTGACGCCCAGCGCTTGAAGGGTGAATTGGACAACCTCGCGGATGCGCTCTCCAAAGAGCCGGCCGGCGGAGCTTGTGATCTGGATCTCGTTCTCCGGCGGGCCGCCCGTGTGCATGACGATTCTGAGATCTGCCTTTGCCTCTCTCCCGGCAGAAGCCTGATCCGGCATGTGCCCTCCTTACGATTCACTGTCCTGGCCGCAATGGCCCCAGCGCCCTGGGATCAGTTCCCGAGGAAGCAAGAAGGATAGAAGATGCGGCGGCGCAAAGTCCAGTCCGAGGAGACGGAGCCCGAGGAATTGATCTGCCGCCTACAGCCTGCCTCTCCTCAGGATCGCAACGAGAAGCCAAAGTCCCATCATGGCTGCTATGACAAAACCTCCAATGCCGATGACGGAGATGCCGTAAAGCAATGGGGGGGCCTTGGAGAGTACAATCAGGGCGGATCCGACAACCAGGGCCGCAATGATTATGGAGAAGGAAATGCGGTTGCTGACCTGATCGTGCGTAGCCAAGATGGGATCCAGTCCCCGGTGCTCGAACCTGATTCTTATCTGGCCCTGTTTTATCTGTTTGAAGATTTCACGAAGCTCACCCGGAATCTCCTGCGCCAGCCGCACTACATCCGCGCTCGACTCCAGTAAATCACCCACGATTCGTTTCGGATGCATGTGTTCCATGCGAATGCGCCTGATGAATGGCGTGGTCCTCTCCATCAGATCGAAATCAGGGTCGAGCGACACCCCTACTCCTTCTACCGTCGTCAATGCTTTCATCATGAGGAACAGATCCTGTGGGATCTCAAGGCGGTGCCGGCAGGCCAAGTCCAGCAGCTGCTGCAGGAGCCTTCCGATATCCATGTCCTTGAGAGGCTTATAGAGGTGCTGCTCCATGAAATCAGCCACATCCCGTTCCAATAGCCGCTGATCCGGCGGCTGTTCATACTCCGTGATCTGGAGAAGCGCGGTTGTTGTCTTCGACTCATCCCGACGCGCACAGCCGTGGACCAACTCCGCGAAATGCTCGCGGGTTCTCCTGTCGACGCGGCCCATCATGCCATAGTCGAGATAGCAGATCACATTTCCGGGCAGGATGTAAATGTTGCCCGGATGAGGATCGGCGTGAAAGAAGCCGTATTTGAAGATCTGTTCCAAGATGAGGTCTGTTCCGCGGCGGGCGATCAACTTCCGGTCGAGACCCTCCTCCTCGATCCGGCCGGTTTCAGAGATCTTGATTCCGTCGATGAACTCCATGGTGAGAACACGTTCCGTGCTCTCCTCACGATAAACCTTCGGAACATAGATGGACATATCCGTTTGGAACTGCCTGGCGAACCGTTCTACATGCGACGCCTCGACTGTATAATCGATCTCCCTTTCGATAGTCCTGGCGAACTCTTCTACTATCCTAGTGGGTCGTTGGTATTCCCATTCCTCGATGTGGTGCTCCGCGAGCGAGGCCAAATGGAGCATAATCTCAAGATCCACCTCGATTGTATTGCGGATGCCGGGTCTCTGAACCTTTACAACGACTTCCTCTCCGTCCTTCAACTTCGCCCGGTGAACTTGTCCGATGGATGCCGCTGCAAGCGGTTTTTCCTCGAATACCTGGAATACATCTTCGATGCTACTGTTGAGCTCGGCCTCTACGATTTCTTTTGCCTGGTCATATTCAAAAGGTGGAACTTGATCCTGGAGCTTTGAAAGCTCGCGCACCAGATCGCCCGGGACGAGGTCGGGCCGGGTGGACATCACTTGCCCGAGCTTGATGAAGGTAGGGCCCAGCTCCTCTAGCGCCATTCTAACTCTCTCAACCCGGCTGAGGTGTTCCACCTGTTCGCGCCGCTTGCGGGAGAGCATCTGGAGCCCTACCTCGAAATAGCGCTCGATTCCGAGGACGTCTATCATGTCGCCGAAGCCATATTTGACCAGAATGGATAGAATCTGGCGATAGCGCATGAGATGGCGGTAACCGCGCCGCAGAATACCGATCTTCCTGATCCGCAGCATCTGTACGCTAGTCCTCTTTCCCTATAGCCCGCTCGAGCTTCTCCAGTCGTTCCACCAGCTTGCCGACATCGTCTTGGGAGGCAAGATTCATCTTCTTCAGCCTCTCTTCAATCGATCGCTCGATACGTTCTTCCAAACTCTTCCTAGACTCGTCGGCCTTCTTCAGCAGGTCGTCGGCCAGTTTCTTGCCCTCATTCTCCGACAGGTTTGCCTGCTGCTGTATGGTCTTGGCCAATTCCTCGACCTTCTCCTTGGTCAAGCAGGCGAGGCCCACGCCCGTCAACATGGTTTTCTTGATCAGCTCAAACATGTTTTGTCCTCCCCTAATGCGGACCGGCTAAGACGCCCCTCACCCTCAGTCTACCTAGGCGGCCCGCAGAGAGAGATGCGGATCGGTCTTGGCTCATCCCCGCACCTCTTTTCAGTATCGCGGATGCCCCACGATGTCCCGCCATGAGCCGTGGTGAGATGCCCAAGCCAGACATAGAACACCTTTGAGTCTAAGTTGGGTCCAGGCGGCGGGCAAGGTAAAGCACCTGGCCACTAATGTCCGCGAGCCAGCGGGAAAGCACGCCATGAGGGCGTCCGCCGGTCCCGCGGGCGGCTTGACAGGCCTACCGCTGCGGGCCACGCCTGGCAGCGAAGCGCTCAGGATTTCAATTCCTGGTTTCCCGGCGCCCTCCGGCGTAGAATCCGGACTGCTGGGAAGTCCTCAGTGGGGAGGGCCTACGCGCGTGGCCTCCACTTTTTGGCGGGGATGGCCATGCCTGGCTTGGGTGTCAGGGCGTCACCTTGGCATTTGGACTCATCATGATGCACAATTGCTATAAGCGAGAGGATGTCTTCATCTGCCGGCATGACTTGCATCGCAGCTTCGACTACAGAGTATCGGCCTACCATATCTTGCACGAGAAGCGCTGTTATCCTGAAGGCTGCATCGACTTCATCTGGAAATGCAAGCTCCTCGATAAGGGGGGATCCTGCCCGAAGGGTTATCACCACGTTGGCAACAACTGCACGAACTGCCGCTATTACGATGAGGAGAAGGTTCACCGCCGCCCGGAGTTGTTGATCTCCGAGGATGAGTACCTGGTTTATCAGGACGAGTGCAGGCTCTTCGACGAGTGGCTTGAGGATCACGAGGGCCGCCTCCTGGATGCCGGAGGGCGGGTAACCGATATTCGTCCCTATCTCGTAAAACGCGTGGACGGTCCTCGCAGGTCGCTTTCGCTGCGCGGATTTCTACTCCGGCTGCAACCCGCATACGTCGATAGGGACGGCTTTGAGGATGCGATCTATATCCGAATCAGCGGCGCGCAGCAAAGGCGTCATCGCCTGGCTGCGGGCGATGCCCTTGAGGCTCAGGGTGTCCTCCGCTTCGACCGCGGGCGAGTTGCGGTAACGGCCCCGCGCAGGCTCCACGTTGAGGATCGTTCAGGCAATGAGCCAGCGCGCTGGGATCGGGCGCTCTTGGACAAGGTCGGGGCCGTCAGCCTGGACGGCCAGCCCG
>JAGMDA010000156.1 GCA_023128935.1 Candidatus Eiseniibacteriota bacterium
AGGGATTGGATTCCTTGGATTGAAAGGGCTGTTGCCCTTCTCGGTGACGCAGCACGGCGAGCAGACAAGCACAACTGATGCTCCGCTTGATCCGCAGCACGATAACCAGACGACAGCGCATCAGGCCATCCCGAGTGATCCCGTTGGCGATGTTGGAGGTGGCGGGGATCTTGCCGAGATCGCTGATCGGCAACAGCCCGAGGCGCAGGAGCCGGCCGTGCAACCAATTGTGGATGGTACGCTCTCAGTGGATTCAAACCCAACGGACGCATCCGTGCGCATGGGGGGGCGCTCGATTGGGCGGACACCACTCAGAAGGCAGCCCGTTAGTCCGGGGGACCAGCGAATTGTGATCGAGAAGCTAGGCTACGAAGCTGAAGTACGTGATATTGAAATTCTTTCCAGTCAAGATACGCACCTCAGCATCGATCTCAAGGCCCTGACCTATTCGCTCACGGTCATTACCCAGCCCGACGTGGCAGAAGTGCTCTTGAACGGCGAGCGCGTAGGAACCAGCCCATGTACATTCGATGATCTGCGGGCCGGTCGGTATCCCATCGCAATTCGTAAGCAGGGCTACGATGCGGTTCAGGAAACCATGCAGATCGGCCTCGGAGGGCAAACCCGTTTCGAGGTAGTCCTTGAGCTTCAGACATCCCAACTCACAATCCAGATCATACCCTCGGGACTGATCTATGTGGACAGCGACCGAAAGACCGGAGACACCAATGCTACTTACGTAACAACCGTTGTTCCGGGTAGCTATGAGATCACCGCAGTCCATCTTTCCTGGGGGCGCTGGGTGAAGCGGATCGAGGTTCTGCCAGATGAAAATCGCGAGTTGATCTTCGACTTCAGCCGCGAGATTCCCGTAACGGTTGTATCGACGCCGCCCAATGCCGCCATCATCGTCAACGGGCGCCCAACCGGGCGCTATACGCCCAGCGTGCTACACATGCGACCCGGCCAGAAAGACATCGAGGTAGCACGCAACGGCTACAGGTCACGCGAAGGGGTGCAGGAACTGACTCTCGAAGCACCACTTTCTGGCCCGATAAAGTTCGAATTAGTAAAAATGCCCTGATGACTTGAAGTGACGAGGACATACGGGAGGGTCACATATGTTCGCCGGGAACAAGGTTTATGTCTCTGGCCTGTGGTTTTTCGCTCTCATCCCTCTGCTCGTCTCCGCGCCGAATGTATCCCAAGGGATGGAGTCGGGGGACTGCGACGCTGTCTTGGCTGAGGCAGAAGAGGCCTATACACAGGGGCGATTTGATCTTGCCATCACCCTGATCGAAAGCTGCCTCGACCGGCAGGAACTGGATACGGAGACGCGCAGCCGTGCCCTTCGTCTTATTGGCCTTACCTATATCGCCAAGGATCTTGTGGACGATGCACGTAGCGCGATCCGGAAGCTACTAAGAATGGTCCCTGACTACTATCCCGATCCTGCCCAAGACCCTCCACCCTATGTCCAGCTGGTCGAGGAAATCCGGCAGGAGACCGGCCTTGAGCCGGCACCCCTGCTGGAAGAAGCTCCAAAGGGCGGGAGCTGGATCAAGAAGGCAGTTATTGGAGTGGGAGTGGCTGTTGCGGCCGTGATCGCCTTCGTCGTTGGTGGAGAGGACAACGTCGAAGAACCCTGCGAAGAACTGCCAGAGCCGCCGACCACACCTCGGTGAAAGCGGTCAGGAGCAGGACCCGCTTCGGTGTTGCGGTCGGAGGACGGTTCTCGAGTCTCAGAGAGCGGGATCATGCGTAGGAAGCTAAGTGAGTTGCGAGGTTGGATGGTATGTCCACCCGATCTTCCATGATAGGATCGCAGCGTCCCTGGTGTGGTTCGCACACTTCGGGATCACTCTGGCGCCAATTCAGATATGGATTACGACAGTCCAACTTGAAGCCATGGAGACAAGGATGATGATGCTACTTACTTCTCGAAGGTCTTATGCAATATTCCCGTATATCCTCCTGTTCTTCCTGTTCCCCACCCATTCCCATGCCACCGATGATTGCGGTACCACGGTCGACTACACGATGATAGTAGGCGAGACCTGGACAACAAGCGGCTCCCCCTACTGTATAGACGTCGCTGTTCAGATCGCCAGCCTCACAATCAATCCAGGTGTTACCGTGAAGTTCCGCGGTGATTACAGCTTTGAGGTTCTGGGGACCCTGATCGCCATCGGTACCGAACAGGATTCGATCACCTTCACCCGCCCTGATAGCGTTAGCGGATGGCAGGGGATCTATTTTCATGATGCAGGGGAAGGTTCAGAACTCGCCTATTGCACAATAGAGAAGTCTAAGAACAGCGGTGTACGTATTGTCGACAGCGTTCCTCCATCAATAGATCACTGCACTTTTGCGAGCAACTCTGCCAGTCAAGGCGGTGGCCTGAACATTTCCATCAGTAGCCTTCCGGAAAGCGAGTTGATTCTGAGTGATTGTACGTTCAAAAACAATTCCTCCTCAAGTCACGGGGGCGCCCTGAAAGTGCACATGACCGATGGCGCTGTTACGATTATCCATTCCACGTTTCAATACAACACCGCAAATCCATCCAATGCCAATGGAGATTACGTAGCTGGAGCCTTCTATCTTCCTCAAGGAGATGCCACAATCTCAAGATGTCTCTTTGTCGGCAACCGCAGCAACGCACGCTGCAAGGCCAGTTACGACTGTGATGTGATAGCCCGCGGTGGCGCCATCTATATTGGAAGCTCCGGCAGTGCGGAGTTCACAAACTGCTCCTTTGTCGCAAATCGAACAAATGCAAGCAACGGTAGCAACCCCTTCTGGAGCGGATCCAGCAGCAGGAGTTATGGCGCGGGGATCTATGTGGCTACGGGTTCCGTCACAATAAGTAACGCGATCTTCACGGGAAACAGTTGCACCGCTACCAATAACGGTCGACATCTTGCCGGCGGCGGGATTTATGTGAATAGCGGAGCGGTAACGGCGATCAACAATATCATTGTTGAAAACAATGATGCCACGGGCGTTCACGGAGCCGGCGGAACGCTGGATATCATGAATTCCATAATATACCTTAACAATGGAGAGGGAACCCAGGTCAGCGGTAGCTGTACGATCACCTACTCGGACATTCAAGGCGGCTATGAGGGTGAAGGGAACATACAGCTGCACCCTATCTACGACGAGGAGTACCAGATTGTCTCTGGATCACCGTGTATTGATGCCGGCAATCCCCTGCCTTCTTACAATGATCTCTGTCGTCCTCCTTCCCTTGGCAGTCTCTCTAACGACATGGGGGCATATGGTGGCCCTGACGCTTGTGGGTGGTTGAACACGGCATGGTTGGATCCCCCACCGGCGCCACCTTCCGCCTTCAGTGCTGAGGTTGAGGTAGGGCAGATCGTCCTGACCTGGTCGGCCAATGCAGACCATGATCTGCTGGAGTACCGGCTATATCGAGACACCGCATCGGAGGCGACCACGCTGTTAGCTACGATACCAGCGGGCACGGAAACTTATAGTGACACTGATATTTTACCCGAGACATTTTACTACTACCGGCTGACCGCCGTAGACGAGGCTGAGCAGGAAAGCGCCTACTCAATTGAGGTGGTTGCCAAAGCTGATGATGTGACACCCCCCGACGCACCGATCGGACTTATGGCCGACGGAGGTGACGGGTTCACCTCGTTGACGTGGGCAGCGAATACTGAAGATGATCTCGCGCTCTACCGGATCTACCGTAATACCCAGGCCACACCGACGACGCCGATCGACAGCGTTTCTGCGGGCGTCGAAAGCTATGTCGATGACAGCGTCACCAACGGCATGACATACTATTATTGCCTGACTGCGGTCGACGACGGCGGCAATGAGAGTGCCTATTCGGATACGGTTAGCGCCTATCCGGACATCCCGCGCGCCGACCTTGCCGTGGCATTGACGGCCTATCCCTTGTCGCCAGGAGCGGGCGACACGCTCACCCTCACTGCGCAGCTGACGAACGTGGGCCCCGAGGTGGCACAAGGTGTCACGGTGTCATTCACAGTTCCCGCGGAACTCTCCTTCATTTCAGCAACTCCCGAAGCTAACTACGACCCCAGCACGGGTGCCTGGTCTGTGGGTGAGTTGGCAGGTGGCGAAGTCGACACGCTCATTGTCTATATGCGTGTCGATACTTCGGGCGTGTTTGTCTGTAGCGTCGAAGTTGTGGCAAGCGACCTATCCGATCCTGTCGCGAGCAACGATATGGCCGAAGTGGAGGTACGAACGCACGACACAGACCTCGGCCTTACGATGTTCGTCGATCAGGAGAACCCGATCGCGGGCGAGGAGATCATCTACACACTCACATTGACCAACCACGGACCTAGCAATGCCGACGGTGCCGCAGTCGGGGACACCTTGGCGTTGGGACTTACCTTCCGCGGGGCGTCCTCGAGCCAGGGCAGCTATTCCCAGCAGAGCGGAACTTGGAGCGTCGGCAGTCTGGACCTCTCTGCCAGCGCTACCCTCTCACTGACCGCCCGGGTCGACAGTCTCGGCGAGATCGCCAATACCGCGTGGATCACGGAAAGCAACTTGCCCGATCTGGTGGCTTCGAATGACAGTGCGCGTGTCATTGTTGACTGTAGCTGGGCTGATCTCTCCTTGGAATATGCAGCAAGCGACACACTGCCACCGGTGGGAGGGGCATTCGATCTGACGCTCAGGCTTTATAATGCTGGTCCGCACGACACAGAGGAAATCGAAGTACTCTGCTCGGTTCCATTGGGGATCCGCTTTTCAAGTGTCACCGCATCATCGGGGAATTTCGATACCGGGAGCGGGATCTGGTCACTGGCAAGTCTTGCGGAGGGAACACACGACTCGCTCGAGATCGCCGCTATTATCGACAGCGTGGGAGCCATTTCGTGCTCAGCCGAGATCACCGCCAGCAGCCTGCGTGATTCCAATGCCTCAGATGATGTAGTCTCCGTAATCATTTCGGGCCAAGCCGCTGATCTTGCTCTTGCGAGTACTGTTGACGTCCCCTTCCCGGACGTTGAAGACGATGTATCCATCACTGTTACTGTTGTGAATCATGGCCCAAGTACGGCAAGCTCTGTGGTCATTCACGATGCCCTCCCGAATGGATTAGCGCTGACTGCTACCACACCGAGCCAGGGAAGCTATAACGAAGGGACTGCGGACTGGAGTGTCGGGGATCTGACGAGTGGTGCGAATGCCACCTTGACACTGGACGTTACCGTAGCGACATTCGGGGTTTTCATCAATCAGGCATATGTTGTTCCGGGGGAACTGCCGGATTTGGTGGCTGCCAATGACAGCACCTCCGTGGTTGTCAACAGCGAGCACGCGGATTTGTCGATATCACTCAATGTGGACGAGTCACAGCCAGTTCTCAACGATGTGGTGCTCCTCACAATCACGGTGACCAACAATGGGCCGAATGCTGCACTGGGGGTAATGGTTGAGGATATCCCACCGGCGGGTCTGAATTTCACGTCCCGCTCGACCTCTCAAGGCAGTGTCGTTGACAATACATGGACCATCGGAACGCTAGCGGCGGGCGCGAACGCAACGTGGCTGATCGATGCCACCGTGACGTCGGAGGCTCTGATCACGAATACGGCTGAAATCACAGCCAGCGAGCAAGCGGACCGCAACGCTAGCAACAACAGTGCCACTATCAGCATCGACTCGCGTTCGAATCACCCTCCGGAGATTGCGCATACTCCGTCTACATGGCCTTGGTCAGTTGGGGTTGATCAGGTGGTCACTGCCACGATCACCGATAGGGACGAGGTGGCCACAGCCGAGCTCCACTACCGGCGAGGCAGGGGAACCCTCTACACGCCGCTCACGATGGAGTGGATCGGTGGCGACGATTACGAAGCAACGATCCCCGGCGGTGAAATCACCTCGTGGGGCGTGGAGTACTACATTACGGCCAGCGATGAAGAGCCGCTGGAAGGGATCTCGGATTCCTACTCGCCCCCGGTTGCTATCTCCAATCTGGTACGCTCCGAGGCTCAACCCGCCGGTTCTGAACAAGATTCGTACCGGCTCGTCTCCTTCCCCTTGAATCTGACCGATCCGGATCCAGGTAGCGCCCTCGCCGATGATCTCGGCAGCTACAACAAGTGCCGCTGGAGGTTCTTCGAGCTGTCGTCGAGTCAAGACTACATTGAACATCCGGAAACGGAGGATGTGACGGCGGGGCATGGGTACTGGCTGATTGTGCGGGACTCCGGCCAGACACTCGGTACTGGGGCGGCCACTTCGGTATCACTGGTCGAGGAATTTGCGATCGATCTTCATGCCGGCTGGACCTTCATCGGCAATCCCTTCTCCTTCCCGCTTCCCCAGTCGGCTCTACACCGTTTCTCGGGTGGCGCGCTCGACATCCGTGCCTGTGCGGGATCCTGGAGCACCCATAGCGACTCACTCTACCCCTTCGAGGGGTATGCCATCTTCGCCAACGAGAGCGATCAGCTGCTGATCAATCCCGACCTCACCTCGACTCCGTTGGTCGGAACTCGTTCGCCTGCGGCAGACGCCCGCGCGTGGGCCATCCGTGTCGCGGCGCAGGTGCAGCGGGCCCAGGATAACGACAACGTGGCCCTCGCGTCGGTGGGTGCACTCCCGGGCTGGGATCGACTCGACCGGGCCGAGCCCCCGATCATAGGCGAGTATGTCTCGGTTTACTTCGCGCATCCCGCCGGAGAGGGTCCCACACGTCGCCTCTGCGTGGATGCGCGCCCAGAGCCCGCAAACGGAGTGGTCTGGGATCTCGATGTGGTGACGAACATCACTGATCGCGTTCTGCTGCGCTTCGCCGGCCTCGACGAGGTGCCGGGAAGATTCCAGATTCGTCTACTGGACGATCGCCTGGGGATCTCTCAGGACCTGCGTGCGCTGGAGATCTACGAGCTCACTCCGATGGCTGATGGTGAAGAACGGTATGCCCTGCGTCTGGTGGTCGGAACAGCCGCATTCCTGGAAGGCGAGATCGACTTGGCCACAACCGTCCCCGTGCGCTACGAATTGGCACCCGCCGTGCCTAACCCGTGTCACCCTCTGGCGACGATTCGCTACGGATTGCCCCACAGCGAGCGCGTCACGCTTCAGATCTACAACGTACTGGGTGAGGTCATCGCGACGCTCGTTCCCGGTGAGCCGCGTGCCGCCGGCCAGCACGTTGCTGTATGGAATGGCCGCGACCAGAGCGGGTGCTGGGTCAACCCGGGGGTCTACTTCTACGCGCTACAAGTGGAGGGGCAAGGCACCGTAAGGCGACAGAAGTTGATTCTCGTGCGCTAGGAGTCAGCAGACTCGACTGCCCGAGGTAGAGCCGCTCCTGGCGCTCATGGACACCAGCGATATCTCCAGCTTCGGGTTCCCTTTCATGGAGGCCCATTTACGACGCATCTTCGCCCACCAGCCCTGTGACCGGGGATACCGCCGAGAGGGCCGAACAGGTGCTGACGGAAGGCGCCGCGCAAGCGGGCGGAGTGCTCGGCCTGCGGGTTGATCGCGGCACGTCCTGCCGGCTCACCTGGCCAACGAGGCAGCTGGAAAGCAGGGTATCGACATACACATGGACGGGGCAGAACCCGCTGGGTGCTGAGGTGAAATCGTCGTGAGGTCGGTTTTGCAGGGGTCACCTCTTGAGGGAAGACAAGAGACAAGGTAAGGTAAAGGCCGAATCGGCCTCAGGGGACCTGGGTCATAATAGTGGAAGTGACAGAAGCACACCTGCTCGGGGGGGCCTCTTTCGCCGCGCTTGTTCATCTCTGTTTAAGATCGATTCGCAAACCCGGATGCCAGCCACTGGTCAGAAGCCGACCAGATGCCTGATGCGTACCGGCAGAATATGGAATATCCCGTGCACTACGGAGGCACAGCATGAGCACTTCTCCAGGCTGCAACTCGGATGCGTTGGGGTGGAGTTTCTCCTACGACATTGCAGGACGGCCATCCCTGCTCATCAGCCCGGGGGGGAGTGAGACGCGCTTTGACTATAACACAGACACGCGCCAACGGGTGCGGGAGACTCGTCGCACCGATGCCGACGGTTCGCAGGTCACGCATGTGTTCGATACGTTCGGCCGTCGCGTCCGAATGACGGATCCGCAGGGCGAGACGCGCTACACCTACGATTCGTTGGGACGTCTCGCCAAGGTTGAGCGCAGTGGCTTGCCGACGTTGCAGTATGAGTACAACAACCTGGGCTGGCCGGTTCGCACTCTTGTTGGCCAAGATCACGAGATTCGACGATCCTACGACTTCCTCGGTCGGCTCGAGGTGCTCGAGACGGCTGCCGGCAGGATCATCTTTGAGTACCAAACAGGCCAAGGTAAAACGATCAGGCGATTACCAAATGGTGTTTGGACAGTGTGGGAGACATCAGCGGACGGACGGCTGTCGGAAATCGGTCACGTCGATGCGAGTAATCGAGTCTTGCTCAAGTTCAACTACATCTATCGGGTGGATGGTCTCATCGCGCAGGCAATCGAGTGGAACCGTGAGCGTGGCGAGCGTAGGCTGGAGTATGCCTATGACCTCGCCAAGCGATTGGTAAGGGTTGTCGACAGTACCGGACCGTTGCACGAGTACGAGTACGACCAGCTGAGCAACCGTGTGAGGGCTAGACTGGACGGCAAACACGTATCGGCGAGCGAGTGTGACTGGGCAGGCCGACTGAATCGACTGAACGGGCGTGAATGTTCGTGCGACATCGACGGCAACCAGACAACCGTGGCACGCGAGAGCGTGCAACATCGCTTTGGCTTCGGCGCAGGGAATCGGCTACTCAGCGTGGCGGGGAACGGGGAGGAGGTTGCCTATTTAATCGACGGAGATGGACAACTTATTGCGCGCACCGTCGGGAGTAGGAGGATCAGTTTCACCTCTGAGCCGTTTCGTCATATATGGCGCCCTGTTCAGGGCGACTCATCTGGAGGAGACAGCACGCTCTATGTTTGGGAAGGTGATGGCCTTCTGGCCACGGTCAAGGAAGGCAAGGCCAGTTTCTTCTTGCACGACCACCTAGGATCCTCACGCTGCCTTCTGAATGAGACAGGCCGCGCCATGCGCTATTGCGACTACGATCCGTACGGAGTCCCGCTGAATCAGATCGATGATGATGAGCTTTCGCCGGGATTCGCCGGTCTTATCTGGGATCCTCGTGCAGAAATCTACTTTGCTGGAGCTCGCGCCTACGATCCGAGGCTAGGGCGGTTCCTTCAACCGGACCCTCGGATGAAGGTTCCTGTAGGTGCTCCGGAGGGTCCTATTTCTTATGTGTATTGTGGCGGAGACCCCGTGAATTTCTCTGACAGAGACGGAGCAGAGCGGCGGCACTTCTCCCTTGCCCCTGAGCGTCCGCAACGACCGGAGAGTGGAGCCGGTCACGACGCTGTGCAAGACTATCTTGCCAACATGGCTCTGTACCACGCGTGGGAAGCTGAACATTCTTCAAGTCTCTTGGGGCGGTTGGCACACCATTTTGGAGTTTGGACCACGGCGACTCAAGCCGCTATTCACGATATTCCCCAAGAGATACTCGATGATTGTAAATACTACTGGACAACACCTGTCCGGGACACGGTCGTCAGACAGATCCTGAGAAACGCATTGGCTCTAGGAAACAACGACTTTCAAGAAGCTCAGAACAGCATTAGAAATTGGCGCAATTGGACCCCCGATAAAGACTGCCGAAGCTATGGAGACATGTTTCCGGATGCGACTCCTCCAACTGCCGCGGAGATCCAGGGTGCCGGAAACTACGCAACAGCCAGAGCAATCTCAAACGTCTGTCCAGTGATTGGTCAAGGGGTGGCGGCAATCGCCATTCCCGGATGGGCATTGGCACACTTCATATTGGAGAATACGCCGATACCACCCAGCTTCTTCAGTGGCATCCAAGACGAGATGGCTTGGGTACGACAGACTGTTCATACTCACTGGTACTCATACAAAGCTATCCTGGATAGCTTCTTGCCCTGGAAACCTGTGGTGGACCCAGGCAAAGGTGACTTTCTGTCGGGCACCAATGACCAAGGTGAGTATGATTCGGAGTATCTCTCATCAGAGTGTGCGGAGGATGGAGAGTCGCACAAATGGGGTGGGGTGGGGGGTGGTCCTCCTCCCCCTCCCCCTCCCGCGGCGCCACCGGGTGGAGGAGGCGGCGGACCTGCGCCTCCTCC
This sequence comes from Candidatus Eiseniibacteriota bacterium, assembly GCA_023128935.1. Classification (GTDB taxonomy): domain Bacteria; phylum Eisenbacteria; class RBG-16-71-46; order CAIMUX01; family WJJG01; genus DAOVQB01. Next base: position 10,197 of record JAGMDA010000156.1, read on the forward strand.
ACCTCCCGCACCGGCACCGGGTGGGGGAGGGGGCGGTGCGGCTACCGCCGAAGTG
>JAGMDA010000157.1 GCA_023128935.1 Candidatus Eiseniibacteriota bacterium
AACAAGGCTCACGGCGACAATCGCCCGCTGCAGGCGCTCGGTGTCCAGCTCCACCTGTTCGGCGCTGCCACCTTGTTCGTGGTACTGACGGACCAGCGCAGCGTTCTCCCGGGCCTGTGCGAGATAGATCACGGTTGTCACATTTCCAGCACCAAGGACCAGGAGGAAGACCACCATCGCTCCAACGGCAGTTGCTCTCTTCATGCGGCTTGTCGACATTGCAGACTGGGCAGATTGCCAGGGATGCTCAAAGAGTCTAGCAATGATAACCTCGAGGATAGCCAGTGCGGATGCGGGAGCCAGTGCCACCATCACGCCCAGGATCGAATGCTGTCGGATATTCAGAACGAATGGCAAGGTGTACCAGGTCAGTGCGAATTCGGCCAGGAAGCACGCGACAGCACAGCCACCAAAGATAGCCGCCCGCACAACACTCCCTCGCGGGGCATTTGCCCGGCGCTTCTCCTCCTCCGTGAGTTTCTGATGGGTCTCTTCGCTCTCCCTGCTGAGACGGTCCCTCTCCCGCAGAGCCATGGCGTGCTCTGTTTTCTCTCGCTCAATGCAATCGAGGGCAACCTGGCGGCTCTCCGCGTCAATCAAGGCCTTGAGATCCTCCAGTCGCTTCGGGGAGGGGGGGTACCCAATGTTAGCAATGACCTCTGCAGCCGGCATTGTTAGGCTTTTCTGTTCACCTCGCACCAACTGAAACCTGATTCGCTCTGTCATCGCGCTGCTCCTCGTCTGAGTTCTTCAAGGTTAGCGGGAGTGGGACTCCGCCGTTTTTCTTCCGCGCTAGAGCGGCGCGGCCATGGTGATATCGGTAGATGGCCAGGAGACGTTTCCGATGGTTCTGAAGCCACTCCATGGCTCGCCGTCGTTGCTCCTCCTCGGTAGTCTGCTGCGAAAGCAGCTCCCAGCTTTGAACGTGTTCCCGGTTGGCCTTCTTTTGAAGCTGTCTGTGCTTGAAGTCGCGTTGGAATCGATAGAACCAGTGATCCCAGGGCAGGTGAAGAAACAGGACAACCAAGAGAGCGCCTGCGGAAAGAATCGTCCAACCGCGCTGTTCAAGTGCCACGAGCTGCAACATCTCCAACGCAAGGCCTACGGTCACAGCGAGAAGGATGATGCACAGATCTAGCAGGTACCTGCGTCGCGAGTTCGCAAACTGCCCGCCTGCGGAACCCTGGGGCGGTGGTGTGGCCTCGAGGGCTTCGAGTTCCGTTAGAACGTCCCGGCGACGGCTCTCAACCTGCTCCTGTCTGCTCTGCGTGGCGCTAGGGTTCGGGATGGCGCCATTGCGCTGGTTACACAGCAACTCCAGCGTAGCATCCACCAGGTCCTCGTACTCGTCGCCGGTACCACAGAGGCCATCGGCAATTGCCCAGGTGATCGCCGTAGACTCCAGCTCGGCCAGCTTCTGGGCAATTGCAGTATCTTGTTCCAGTCCGGATGTGTTGCTGACAGTGCTCATCGCGAGCCTCCTGACTTCATTGCAAAGTGTGTCTCGAAGCAGACCAGTTCTCCTCCGAGACTGATGACAAGCTCTGTCCAGAACTGCCTGAGAATGCGGCGGCCATTGACGGGCCGGGAAGCTCCCGGGGGCACGTTGTTCAGGAGGCAGTAGACTTGAACCTGGGCCAGCGTCGAACCAGGCCATCCGTGGCGCGCAAGAAGAGCGGCGACGAGATTACCGATGCCGTTCTCCGGCAGGGCGGTGCGTTCGAGATTGATGTCAGAGCTTGAGTGCAACATGTCCGAGGCAAAGATAAGCTTTGTGTGCCATTTGCAGGGATCGGCATGACAGCGATCGATAGCTCCGAGGAGATCGGTTGCCTTGGCGGCTTTCTTGATGGTCATGGCGCGCTGAATTGCCTCGCCCGCCTCTCTGCGAACCACGGTCATCTCTGAGCGAGCGCGCTGGAGTTCACCCATTACGGCATCCTGCGGCACAGCCGATATCTTCCCCATATAGAGCGGGGCTGCGTCGCGGGTCCTGTCATGAATCGCGAATATCTGGATGCAATCGCCGGGCTGCATGCAGCCGAGCACTTCGTCGATGAGCAGCTGAACCCAATGATTCCTCTGGGCCACCGAAGAAATGGAACCTGTCTGGTCAATGAAGATGAGATACTGAGTGTGAATCACCTCGGACTTGCGGACACCGGTCGAAGCGAGGCAAAACAACCCGAGCCCGAGCAGACAGATAATCGAGATTAACCCAAATCGGTTCATTGGACTTCTCCTTCGGCTTTCCAACAAGGGGTCTGTTGGTTGCCCAGTCCATTGTGCTCCCGAGGGCACGGGCTCGCCTCAGGGCTGCGCTCACACCCGCAGCTGCAGCGAGCGCACAGCATGAGTAGGCAGCGCGGTAGAGGACTGTTAGGCGGTTGTTTGCTCCCAGCTAATCGGTGAGGCTCCGGACGGCTGTCTTGTGCTCAGTGCAAGGGTCCAACTATAGGGAGGGTGGAATTCGTGAATTTGCTCGTAGCGACGAGATCAATCTCAGAGTATAGAACTGCAGATGTGAGGAGTATGTCGTTGGCATTCTCTGACCCGGTCCAGAGAGGGTGGGTTGAGCAATGGTCCGTTTTGCGATCTTCGGGGACACTCACGGCCATCTCCGGTTGATGTTTCAACTTGCCAGGTTCTGGCAGAAGAACCACGGAGTGCATCTCGACGGGATTCTGCAGTGCGGAGACCTGGGGTTCTTCCCGAACCCGGATATGCTCGACAAGGCAACCCGGAAGTTCGCAGATCGGGACCCGGAGGAATTGGGTTTCAGCCGCTACTTCGTCCGACCGGAGCCGCCAAGGACGGCGCCCCCGCGGAGCGATCCCTGCCTCGAGCGTACCCTACGCGGTGACGCTAGCGATCTGAACACTGTCCGCTGTCCGGTGATCTTCTGTCATGGCAATCACGAGGATTTCCAGGCACTCGAGCGGCTTCCGGTGAACCAGGTCTTCGTGGCTGTCGATGTGTTCGATCGAGTCCATCTCCTGCGTTCAGGCTACATCGTGACCCATGCTGGACTGCAGCTCGCGGCACTGGGTGGCGGCGTGGAGCCTGAGGGTGTCGAAAACGACCACGGGCTCGCCGAACCCTGGAAATGGGTCGGTTACAGAGCCTGTGAGCGGCTTCTTCAACTGCACCGCGGGGCGGTCGATATGCTTTTGGCGCACTGCGCTCCGCATTGCTATGAAGGCGGGGCGCCCGCATATGGATCCAAGCGACTGCGCCAGGTCATCGAGCATCTGCAACCGACCTGTGTGTTTTTCTCGCACCACAAGGGCCCCATTGCACCCTATGCGATTGGGCGAACGAACTGTTTCTGGTTGAATGATGTCAACTTCGCGACCGGCTCTGGCGGAATCAACGTGTGCGGCAATCTCAACTCTGGCTGCATGGGGATTCTCGAGTGGGAAACCTCAGGTGAGTATTCCTTCGACGTCGTGGCGGAGCCGTGGTTCGCAGGTGTGACCCCGGTCAACTGGCAAGCCGGCGATTCTCTCCGCCCGGGCGGGTGATGGGATTGCGTGCCGGGGCGCGGAAAGGGCAGAGCGATTAAGGTGGTACTGGGGACCAAGGGCTGGTCCCGCAGATTGAGATCGGGAGCTATCTGTGGACGGCAGACATGATGGCATCCTGCGGAAGTGGATGGCACGGGTCAATGCGGAGTATGCTCCACGAACTCCCTCCTCCAGATACGGTGTTCCTTCTCTTCCCCAGACTTGTGAATGAACGAGTGTGCGGCTAGTCCACCGAATGCACCAAAGAGGCCCCAACTAAGGGCGCGGCTACCACCTTCAATTGGGTGGTCGGCAATTGCAGCATCGTAGAAGGCCGCTGCAGCGAGTCCGGCAAGGATTGTCCCCGTCCTCATTCGCTGGCGTTGGGCCCGAATGGCTGCACTCTCAAGGTCCATGATATCCTTCAGATTGGTGTATGTGATTCCGACGCTGTCAGCCCGCGTCTCAATGACGACCTTGTTAGTACCGACAGATCTGATCACACCATAGTCCGTGCTACGCTTTCCGCTCTTGTGCTTGAACCTCATAGGAAGGGAGAACCTATCCGGTCCAGCAGTGCGATCCACGAGCGACTGGAGATTCGCACTGCCGATCTCGGATCCCTTAAGGTGCACGTCAGCTTTGGGCATCGAGATGAGCAGCGCACATAGCAGACCTCCACTTGCTATAACGGCATAGGTCATCAGCTCCGAATCGGATGTGATTCCCGGCAGATCCTCGGTTCGGGGATGCCATTGGGCAAGCGCATCATGCTGCAGCAGAGCAGAGCCAATGACAACTGCAACAAGCATCTTCACTATCGAATCCATTGTCTTCATCACCACACCTCCAATCCAATCTCTATCAAAACCAATGACGATGATTTAGCACACTGCGGCTGATGTCCCAGGAGAAAAGGCCGTACACGCCGGAAAGCTTGTCATTGTCACTTCCTGTGGTCCCTATGCCGACCGCGATTTCGTTGTCATGGAAGCACAAGATGGCCTTCGCGCGCAGATCGTGTCTGTCGTTGTGAGCGTTCTTGCGATCATCTGTCCATACGGATACACACTCCAGACCGTATGCCGTTATTGGCCCTTTGGAGGACAACGGCGAACGCAAAGCGATGCCAATGCCCGGGGCACGCTTGGGGCTTCGTCCGCATTGAATGAGCATCGAGCACGAAAGGCAAACATACAACTGATCCAAGACTCGCGAATCACCCATGAGACCGCCGATGAGGGTGAGATTCCTCTGGGCAATCCCAATGCGTTGTTCCGAAGGTACAGAGTACTGTCCCCGGCGATCGGTCCAGTACTTTTCATAGATCTTCCCGCCCATGGGCAGAACGCAATCGAAGTTCAGCAGAACCCTGGATCGGACTCGGTGCCTGGAGGTGAGCAAGTAGAAGGATCCGAGTCGGAGGCTTCCCATTCCCGCAGCGATGGCAAGGGCCTTCATACCGTATTCGTGCCCATCGCTTGCAGAGACAAGTGCAGAGCGAATCTCGAAGGGGGCTATTGCTCGAAGGCGCAGGCGATTGCCGAGCACCAGCGCAGTACTGATCTCGGCGGACAGCACGGTGTTTCCGGCTAGCCCGAAGAGGATGGCCGTGGGTGGGTCATAGGTGTTCCCGAGATCGTATTTGAGGCCCAGGGACAGACACGTTTCGAGCAGGTTGAATCCCAGCGGAGCGGGATTGGCGGCGGGGGGCTCTTCGGCAACCGTGCCTGTATGAGATGGCCCATTGCTCCTGCCCCTAACCAATTGGTTGCGCTCTGCGATTGACGAAGGCAATCGGTTAGCGGCCTCCGCTGGCCCGGATTGCTGCATCTGGGCATGGGTCCGGGCAGGGGTGAGCCGGGCCTCGCTTTGCCCGGGGGAGATGCAGAGGGGCCAAGATACGCTCTGGGGGGAGGGGCGGGTAAGCAAGACGGCCTTCGCGAATGCAGAGGGATCACCATCTCCAACCCGCGTTGCGAGCGACCGAAGATAGAGACCTCCTTGCGAGGAGATTGCGAAACCGAGGCCTGCCTCGCCATGCTGGACGATCTGAACTGAGAAGGGAGTTTCGACATGCCCGACCGTGTACTCATTCAGCCAGAAATCCAGGTCAGGCGGCACTTTCAGGGTCATGACTACCTGACAGATTGCGTAGAGCCTGACAAGCGAACGCAACTCTTCAAGAACGGGGTGGGCCTGTGCGATTTCATCGTAGTGTTCGGAAAAGGCCTCCGCAAACTCTAGTCCCCACTGCTTCTTCAGGCGGGCGGTGCGAGGCAAGAGTCGCGGGTTGCTCCACGTCCCCTTTCCCAGCACAAAATGACTGGCCAAGCGCACATCGCAGTTGTGAAGCATCACGGCCTCTCTGGATTTCGCTAAGCGCGCTTGATCTGGAACGAAGAAGAATATCGATCGGAAGGGGTATCTTCCTTCTCCCGCGCCATGGGCCTTGGTCCACTCACGCTCGCGCACCCATGGTGTCTGTATCTCGGGCACACCTATCGGGACGAGTCCAAGCGTCATTCGTTTGAGAAGATAATCTGCCTCAAAGCAGACTCTGCCGAATCTGGAACCTCCTATGCCAGCGAAATAGGTTACCACCTGCCGGTTAGAATCTCCGATGGTGTCCGGATCTATGGACACCCCTGGGGGCTCAGCATTGCCATGGGAGATGAGTCCCCGCATTTGTGTGACCAGATCATCCAGAAAGAGTGGGGGCAGATCTGTGCGTTGGCGTCCGATCAGGATCAGATCTTGATTGGTCGTATCGATCATCGCACCCATCGGATACGTGATGAAGCCCAGCTCCTGGACCTCATCTGATAAGATTGAATGCGGGCTCTGTATGGCAGCTTGTGCTGCCTTCATCGAGAAGCACGTGTAGTCATTCGTGCCTTCGTTCCCCCCGGCAGTGGCCGGGGGGAACAGGACCGCGCAAGCAACGGCACAGCCAACCGAGCTGACACATTTGCTGAAAGGCATCACGACCCCGCCTGACGCGTGGCTGCCACCTGAGGCTCCAGGGCAGGTCTTGGATAGCCGAGGGTGAAGCGTGTGACCAGCTCCGCGTGGCTCTCGGTATCGTGCACCACGGCGTTGTCACCCTCGCGGATTGCGAAGAAGATACCCTTTCTCATGTTGAATCTTGCCATGATGTCCATCTTTAACTGCAATCTGGCGGTGAAGTCACTCGCCTTCACTGCCAAGTCGGCTGCGAGTCGACCGAAGTCGATTCTCATCCCACGTAGGTCGGTGAAACCTTGACGATTCGCAATTCTCCCAAGAGCACTTGTAGTATCTGTCGGGTTGGCAAGGGCGGAGGCGTTCATCCTGACAAATAAGTCGGCAGGCAGCTTTGCCTCCGCTGCCAGGATATCGGCCGTCGCTTTGCCGCGGTCACCTTGGATTGCGTGGCAGCATGCCCGTCCATTGTGAGCAAGCGCATGGTTAGGGTCCAACGCGATGGCACGGGAGAAGGCGTTGTTTGCGCCGGTGCAAACGTTTCGTTGTAGGTAGTTGACACCCATGCTGGCATGGACGTCCGCGAAGTCGACGCAATACTCCATGACCTGCTGGAAGTCCATGAAAGCTGAATCCAGATTGCCGCTGAGATCATTGACCACGCCGCGTGCGTTCAGAGCGAGACAGAACTGGGGACTCAGGTCTGCGGCTCGATCGAAGGCGGCAAGCGCAGCTGCGAAATCGCCATATCTGGCCAAGGCGTCGCCATTGAGGTAGTGGGCGATATGGGAGTTGGGATGTTGAGCGACTTGCTCGGCCGTCCAATTCCTCCACGCGGAAAGGGACGTGGTGTCGATGATGACACCAAAGATGCGGGCAGCGCCGTTGTTCGCGCCCAATGCATAGGCAGCATGGCCTGCAAGCAGTTGGACTCGGGGGTCTGTCGACATACAGCTGTCACGAGGCAGGGATGCAAGCAAAGCCTCCCAGTTCCCGTCGAGAAGTGCATCCCGAACAGCGTCGGATTGCAGAAAGGCGGACGCTGGATCAGGGCCATCGGAGAGATGGTGGGGGAGTGAATGGGCTGGAGTGGTGATTGCCGCGAACACCGCGATGAGCAGGAGAAGGTCGCGGACGTGTGCGTAGCGAAGCATTGAGAACCTCCTTTCAGATCATTGGTGAAGGCCAGGGGCCCGTGCAGACTAGAGTCGGGCGGTAACGCCGAGGGCGAAGCCATCCTTGTGCAACGCGCATAGCGGCATCAGGCGCCAGCCGGAGGGTGTCTTGGACGACCGCCTTCCTTGGGCGGTATTGCTGGTCAAGCGGCTGCCCGGGTCTGACATCGCCCAGGCAACGGGGATGCTTTGGGGAAGGCTCGAAAGACTCTCGTTGGTGGTATCTGCTGGGCTAGCCTCGTCATCGTGTGAGCTACTGGATTTCTTGATAAGCGCGATGGTGACCACTGTAGCGATCACCAGACCGCCGACAATGACGGCCTTCGTCGGGAATCCTTCTTCCTTGATGTCGGAATTGTGATGCCATTGAGCGGCTGCCGGGTTGGGCATAGCTGCCAAGGCAGTCAGCACTCCAAGGAATATACCGACGACAACAGCACAGGGTGACAAACTGCGAGTCATGATTCATCCTCCTTCCGGGGACGCGACTGCCCCCCGCATATGGGTCCAGTGACGACGCTTCAGTGCGGTTGACTTCCCGGGTTGTTGTTCCTGGTGCACAGAAGCGCCTGCCGTTGCGGTAGCCTTGTTGAAGCGTGGCGCGCGAGTCTCACAGCACTTCTCTGGCTCCCGGCACTCCGGACGCGCTGACGAAGCAGGTAGTCGCGCGCCCCATGATCAACATCATCAGTAGGCAATCCGGCTTGGGAGCGTTAGGGAGATGTTGCTGAGCCACCGCAGGAGGATGGCGGAGGGTCGTCAGATGATATGCTGCCGGCCATTTGCAGGGTCGTCGTGCTACGTGCTACGATCTGTCCACCTAGAGGCAAGTCCCTCGGCCGATTGTCGCGCAGGGTAGCTCGGTGACATTGACAAGGGTCGACCGCGCAGCGTCGCTAACGCGGGCCCCCTCTGAGGACGTATAGAGGAGAGAGAGTTGTCGGTCCGCGACACACGGGAGCTGACCCCAAACTGTACATGGAGGTCTCATGGCCGATTTCGATGCCTTGCAGAAGCGCTTAGCTTCCGCGCAGGAAACCATGGATGCGTACTATCGGCAATCTCCTTCCCGCCAGGCCCAGGAGCACGTCGACCAGGTCAGCCGGGAACTCGAATCCTGGGCACAGTCGATGAGAGGTGAACTTGAGGCAGACCATGCCGACCTCGATCATGAGTTCAAGGAGATTCGGGAACTCGAGGCGCAGATCGCTGAATTGGACAAGAGCCTGGAAGGCATGTCTTCCAGCTCCAACGACCAAGTCGCGATTCGCAAGTACAACCGATGCGTGGCTGAGAGGAACGCGCTAGTCGAGAAGCACAAGCAAAGTGGATCGACTCTCCAGACCAGGCAGGAAAGCTACAGCCGTCGCGTTGACGACTTCAATAGAGAACTCGCCGAGCGCCAGAAGATTCTGGACAAACAGATCGCAGATGCACAACAAGATGTGGATGCGTATAGCGCGTGGCTTTCCGAAAAGGGTGACGAGCGCTTTTTTGTCCAGCTCAACCAGCTATATGCGGATCTGAGAAACTTGCAGCCGGATGCTACCGAGGAGCGCGTAGCACTGGAAGGCATGATTTCGAAGGTGCAAGGAATTCGCACCGAGCTGGCGGAGCAGGCCGTGACCGGCAGCCCCGGCGCCAGATCGGGGATGCTGATCGTACCAGCCACATTCGCCACGAGTGAGATCTGCCATCTCCTCGTTGACAACGCGTCATCCATTGTCTCACTGAGTGCTGAGCTCGTCAGGGTACTAGACTGGGAGTCATATGTTGGCGAGGAGGTCGAACTGAGTCTCCCCGCCGGTTTGACAGCGCGCGTGCCCCAGCTCCTGATTCCGGGCATGGCTGTGGATGGCCAGGAG
>JAGMDA010000158.1 GCA_023128935.1 Candidatus Eiseniibacteriota bacterium
CATGCGGCGCAAGGGCCGCGCCAAGAGAGGGCGCGACCACGCAGGGGCCATCGATCGACTTGCCGCGGCGCTGCTCCTGCAGGACTACCTCGACACGCGGAAAACAGACCGCGCATCCACCGGCATTGAGGGCGGCATTCAGGATGCCGGGTCACAGGATGCCGGGTCACAGGAAGACGGGGCGGAGGATGGCTGACGCGGGAGGTGCTACCCGCACTCGCGGGTGGATCGGTTTGATCTTCGTTCTCCTGACGATGCTGCTTGGCGGTTATCTGGCAAACGCCTGGCACCTGCTTGGCAGGCCCCTCGACCGGCAGGGGGCAGCGCAGGTTGTTGAAGTGAAGCCCGGCGAAAGCTTGGAGAAAATCCGCCGCTGCCTGATCGCCGACGGCCTCCTATCATCAAAGGCCCCCTTGCTCCAATGGGCCCGGCTCACTGGGCGAGATCGTCGGGTGCGCTCTGGATTCTACGAGCTTTCTCCTGCGCAGAGCCCTCGCGAGATCATGGAGGTCCTGGTTCGGGGGCAGATGCTCCAGGTGCGGGTCACCATCCGCGAGGGACTCACCCTCTCGCAGACCATTGCGTGCCTTGCTGAGGCCTTGGAGGAACCATACGAGTCATTCCAGGAGGCGGCCTCTGATTCCATCTGGATGCGCTCGCTCGCGATTCCCGCTGCCAGTCTGGAGGGCTACCTGTATCCGGAGACCTACCAATTCGAGCTGGGAGCGTCTCCGCGCACTGTATTGGGCGCGATGGTGCACGCTTGCCTCGATTGGTTCGTCGGTGAAAGGCAACGGCAGGCTGACTCCCTGGGATTGAGCCTGCATCAGGTCTTGACCATGGCCTCAATTATCGAGGCTGAAACTGCGGTGAGCGATGAGAGACCCAGGATCTCGGCGGTCTATCACAACCGGCTTAGGCGCGGGTGGTTGCTGCAGGCGGATCCCACAGTTGCCTATGCACTCGGACGCATTGGCGAGCGGTTGTGGCAGCGCGACCTCGAAGTGGACTCACCCTACAACACCTACAAGTACAAGGGGCTGCCCCCGGGCCCCATCTGTTCCCCTGGCTTGGAGAGCATCGACGCGGCCCTGCAGCCACTGGAGGGGTGTCGGGATCTCTACTTCGTAGCCCGGGGTGATAGGACCCATGTGTTCTCTCGCACGCTGAAGGCTCACAACCGCGCCAAGCACTCACTGAGGTAGCGGCGAGCTGCGCGTTTTCAAGGAGAAAGGGCCTATTGCGTAATGGAAAGGCGTGAATGATCCTCTCTACCATGTTAGGCTTAGTGCCAGTTGGGAGTGGGGGTCATTGGGGAGGCGGTCTATGGAGAAAGGATCCAAGAGGGGCAAGAAAACGGTCGGGCGGACTCGGGCCCGACTCGCCCGGCAGGAGAACGTCGTGGTCTTTGTGGGGCGGCGCAATGTCCGCTTCCTTGGTGCTGCGCTGGTGGCGATCGCCCTGGGCTTTGGGGCCCTGGCATTGGGGTCGATCTCTATCTCCACCATCCTGCTCGTGGGGGGCTATCTTGTCCTGGTGCCATGGGCCATCCTGGCCGGCAGTGGGGGAGCAGGGGATTCACCGAAGCCTTCGGCCTGAGACTCCCGTATGTTAGGGCGGATAGCTCAGTTGGTTAGAGCGCCTGCCTTACAAGCAGGAGGCCGCAGGTTCAAGTCCTGCTCCGCCCACCACAAAGCGCGCATTGAGTCGGCAGATGCGCCGGCGACTAACTGTCGGGCGGCGCATCAGCCGACGGCCAGGCACACACTCAGGTGGCCAGATAGCTCAGCCGGTAGAGCAACGGACTGAAAATCCGTGTGTCCCCAGTTC
>JAGMDA010000159.1 GCA_023128935.1 Candidatus Eiseniibacteriota bacterium
TCATTGGCGATCGTTGCATCCAGTGATTCATTCTCGAATACCGGGATCCCAATCGTGCGGATATGGGAAGGCAGCGAGCTGCCCGAGAACGAGTACGGGCAACCGAGTCCAATGAGCATCAATAACGGCATCACGAACCATGCAGCCCGCCCCTTACGGCTCACCTTCCTGTGCGCACACTTCACCAGCAGCATCCCCATGTGGACTATCCGAGATCCGACTCCGCATGCCCCAGACGTGCAAAGCGTAAAGCTCTGTGGTTCCAGCGTACTGAGATTCATACTTGAAACAGCGATATGTTCTTCTGAGTCCACGCAATGAGCCGGCGGACACCCTCCCGGGGATCGACCGTGGGATTCCAGTTCAGCTCATCGCCAGCCGCACCAATGTCGGAGATATAGACCTTCTGGTCGCTTGGCCGCCAGTCCGCGTAGGAGATCTCGGGCGTGATTCCTGTCTCGCTCTTGATCAACTCCAGCAGCTCCAAGAGCGACAGCGTGTAGCCGGCACCGCCGCCCATGTTTAACACCTTGCCGCCCTTGCCAGTCTCAATGAAGGCCTCATAGGCTCGCAGCAGGTCCTCAACCCAAAGGACATCGCGAACCTGTTTGCCGTCCCCGAAAATCGTGATCGGTTTCCCGGAAAGCGCCGCGATTACAAACCAGGCAACCCAACCCTGGTCCTCCATGCCAAACTGACGCGTACCATAGATACAAGACATGCGAAAGACGCCTGTCTTCAAGCCATATAAGTGCGCGAAGTCCTGCATGTAGATGTCACCGGTGAGCTTCGAGCACCCATACGGGGTGTGCTCACAGTGGTCGATCGAAAAGCTCTCAGGGATCCCGGCTTGCCATTGCGGCGGGAACCGGTAGCGCCGCTCATCCTCCAGAACCTCGATTGTATTGACGTTCTCGCCGTAGACCTTGTTCGTTGAGCAAAAGATCACCGTTGGTTTCCGTCCACTGCGGCGCGCCGCCTCCAAGACCCGGAAGGTGCCAAGTGCATTACTCATGAAGTCGGTCTCTGGATCGACCGTGGACGTCGTCACGGCCGTCTGCGCTGCAGCATGCAGGATTACATCCACCTTCCCTACCGGTCCGGCCAGGGCATCAGCGTCCCGCACGTCCCCTTTGATTAGCTCGATCCCAGGCTGGGTGGACAGATAGTTCCAGTTGAAGTCGGCGTTCGGGTCATCGCGCTTCAGGAGTCGGCCTCGGGAGAGGTTATCCAGCACAGTCACCTGATATCCACGCTGGGAAAAATAGACAGCCGCATGCGATCCGATAAACCCGGCCCCGCCGGTGACAAGCATCTGTGGCATCCGTGCCTCCCCTCTTCCCGCCTTCAGCATTCAACGCAGAGTCGCGCTCCTCACCCCAGCCACTTACTCGGGCTGCGGTTGAGGATAGCAGTCGATGCAGGGCTTGAAAAGGAGTGGATCTGCCTTGGGTGACGCTCTTTGGTGCGCGGCAGGCGCAGCACCGATTAGTTGAAAATGGGTAGTCTCAGGGAAATTTGGTGCGATGCTTCAAGGGCCTGCTGGGGCTGGAAGCCATAGGCAATCTGTACTCTGGATATATCTACTGTCATTCCAACTGCCAGGCCCACGGGCTCCTCAGCTTCCTCGCGATCCCAGTGCGTGCCCGCACAAAGGCCCATACCGGACACTGGCCGCCACTGGGCACCCAGCGCGACACGAGGCTCCTCTGCGGCAGTCATCTCTACTGTGCTGTGGAGGTCCATCCCCGCAGGCAATCGCAATGAGGCGCCTACACTCACCGTTGCTGGCATGGGAAACCGCTCTTTGCCGACCTTCTGATCCGGGGCCAGGTGCAAGGCCGCCAACCCGAGACTGACACGACCCAGATCCAACTGTATTCCCCCGCCGCCGGCCCATGCGGTCATGGCCTGGTGTTCCCCATCCCCGTCGACAACTGCCTCGACCAAAAACCCCATCGTCCAGCAGTCCCCCACGCAACGGCCGTATCCGACTGTCGCGTGGACCTGTAGCGGAGAGAAATCGCCCGTGGAGGTTCCATCTTCTGTGTAGCCCTCGAGGCCCCCGCTGCGCAGCATCCCACAGGACAACCCCAGGGCGCCCCGCCCCCCAGGCAGTTCCATCGCCAGAGCTCCCCACTCCCAGCATGTCTCAGCCACCCATGTCGCGTGGGACACGAGCGCACTACAGCCCCGTTGCATGGCAAGTCCCGCAGGGTTCCAGGCATTTGAGGCCGGCCCCCCGACGGTCGCCAGGTGCGTTCCGGCAAGCGATGCGCCCACCGGTTCGGCCGGGAGTTTGACAAACGCGAATGCGCATCTGCCCGCGGCCTGTCCCCCGCTGGCTTCCGAAAAGCCTATGGCCAGCATGGCGATTACAAGCAGCAGGGTGCGTGGCAGACGTGACCGACGCCCAGGGCGCGTTTTACTCGTCCGAGTCATGCCCCCCGCGGGTACAGATACTGTACCCGGAGGAAGGCATGCTCAGGCTTGGCCCGCGGGCGGTTAGCGGGACCCAGTAACCTCTATATATAAAAGCTGTTACAGGGCAGGCCAGAGGGTTTCAAGACCGGCTGTTCTCGCATTCCACTGCTCGAGATGCGGGATGAATTGCATTCTGCACGTCTCTTGCCTTGAAGTATGCAAATGGGCAATGGGGCATGGGCCTTACGGCGGGCCAGCTTACTCCAAACGCGCTGGCTACCCTCTGCCGCGGAAGTAGTCCACCGTCGACGGCACCCCATCGGCAAACGAGATCCGGGGCTCAAACCCGAGCTCCTTGCGGGCCCGTGAGATATCAGCCTCCGAGTGCCGGATATCGCCAGGCCTGGGAGACTCGTGTTTCGGCGGTATGTGAGTTCCCAGAACCTGCTGCACTCGGTCAAGCAGTTCCAGCAGTGTTGTGCGCTCCCCACAGGCCACGTTGTATACCCCACTGGCATTATCGGCGTGGCAAGCTGCCAGATTGGCGTCCACGACGTTTGCGACGTGCGTGAAATCCCGTGATTGCAGGCCATCGCCATAAATAGTGGGCTGTTCGCCCCGCAGCAGACAGCTGATGAAGAGTGGTATAACAGCCGCATAGGGCGAATCCGGGTCCTGGCGGGAACCAAAGACATTGAAGTAGCGCAGGGTCACTGTCTCCATCGAGAAGTGCAGGTGGAAGAGCCGCAGGTACTCCTCTCCCACAAGCTTCGTCAACGCATACGGGGAAAGCGGGTGGGGGGTCATCGTTTCATCCTTCGGCAGGCTCTTCGAGTCGCCGTAGATCGATGAACTCCCCGCATAGATGACACGCTGCACGCCTGCCTTCCGGGACGCCATGAGGATATTCAGTGTCCCGGTTGCATTGACCCGGTGGCTCGCCACTGGATCCTCCAAGCTCCGCGGCACGGAGGCCAATGCGGCTTCGTGGAAAACGTAACGGATGCCGGCTGTCGCCCTGTGGCAGTCCTCCATCACAGCCACATCCCCCTCAAGTACTTCCAGGGCATCCCCAAACCGTCTCGCAAGCGGCTCGATGTTCTCCCGGTGGCCGGTCGAGAAGTCATCCAGGATCCGGACCCGCTGACCATCTTCCAGAAGACGCTCCACCAGGTGGGATCCGATGAAACCCGCCCCACCCGTCACTAAGTAGCGTTCTGCCATCTCTAAATGTCCTCCGGCTCATCGACTATATGGAACTTGCCTGCCCTAAGCGCACTGTGATCCGAGCAACGATCATGGCTACTATAGGGGATTCATTGGAAGCCCTGCAAGGATCAGAACCTGCAGCCCCTAACCCGGGTGTCTTGGGGCTCGCGGTTCCGGGGCACCTCGAACCCCGGGAGCCAGAACCAGCAAAGATCGATAGAGTTTGCCGGCCACGAAACCGTTTGCTACGGTAGGTTGTAGATAACAGCGTGGGCTTGCCCGGCAGTGCCAGGCAGCAGCTGAAACATCGGATTTCCTGGAGGCTTGCATGACGCGTAGGAGGCTATCTTTTCTGATCCCGGCGCTCCTCTTTGCCCTGACCCTCTCTGTGGGTGGGGTCTTTCTCAAAGACGTGCTCGCTACGGGCAGGAGCATTTATTCCGATCTTGCCTTGTTCAATCGGGTCCTGAATCTTGTCTCAACTTATTATGTTGAGCCCACCGAGCCCGACAGCCTGATCCATAGTGCGATCAGGGGGATGCTCGAGGACCTTGACCCGCACAGCAACTACATTCACCCGAAGCGATTCTCGAGGATGGAAGAACGCAACCGCGGTTCCTACTCCGGTGTGGGGATCTCATTTTCAATCCGCGACGGCTGGCTGACAGTGATTTCCCCTCTCGAGGGTGGTCCTTCAGAGAAATTGGGTATCTGTACCGGCGACATCATCACCCACATCGAGGGCAAGTCGGCCCGTGGCATCAAGGAGCAGGAGGTCTTCGAGAAGCTGCGCGGAGAACGGGGGACGCCGGTTCATGTGACCATCAGGCGGGGGGGGGAGCCCGCGCCGCTGGAGTTCGATATCGTCCGGGATGATATTCTGATCCAGAGCGTTCCGGCTGCCTTCATGCTCGAACCGGGCATTGGTTACATCCGGATGAGCCGTTTTTCAGCCACGACGAGCGACGAATTGGAAGAGGCGCTCCAGGCCCTAGAAGCTGATGGAATGGAGAAACTGATCCTTGACCTCCGCGGCAACTCCGGCGGCTATTTGAACCAAGCTGTGGCTGTCACCGACAAATTCCTTACGGCCGGAAAGAAGATCGTCTATACCAAGGGCCGTATCTTCGGGTCGAGCGAGGAGTACTACGCCACCGATTCAACCCACCCGGATTTCCCGATGGTCGTGTTGATCAACCGCGGAAGCGCTAGCGCTTCCGAGATCGTCTCGGGTGCCATTCAGGACTGGGATCGCGGGATCGTGGCGGGACACACCAGCTTTGGCAAGGGTCTCGTCCAGCGTCAGTACCCCCTACCAAACGGGGGTGCTCTCCTCCTAACTGTGGCGCGCTACTATACCCCGAGTGGGCGGCTCATTCAGCGGCCCTATGAGGCTGGAGAGCGGGAAGAGTATTACCGCCACGCTGGCCAAGCAGACCCCAGCGCAGCCGCAAGTGGTGAGGAGGTATCTGACGATGCCGCGCCCGTCGACAGCGCTGGGCAACCCGTCCACAGCACGATGCTCCAGGGCCGAGGGGTTTCCGGGGGCGGTGGAATCACACCGGACGTGGACATCCAGGCCCTTTCCATCTACAGCAGGATAAACTCGCGGCTCATCATGGACCGGAAATATTTCTACTATATCAACATGGTATTGGCTGAGAAGAAGATCCGGTGGGATGGCACTTTCGAGGACTACCTCACGCAGTTCGCGGTTGACGATGAGATGATCGACGGATTCCGCGGCTTTCTCGAGGCAGATTCCTTCACCTTTGAACCCGACTCTTTCGATGCGCACGGGGATGAACTTCGCCGGGGGATCCGCGCTGAGCTTGCCCATCACATCTGGGGCGACCACGAGCGTTACCAGATCGTGATTCTCGATGACCCGGCGATCCGCCGCGCGGTCGAGCTCTTGCCGCAGGCTGAGGCGATGCTGGTCGAGTCGATGCGCATTGAGCAGCAACGGGCGGCCAAGGATTGAGCAGCAAGAGGCGGGTACGCGTTTAGGCAGCCTGTTGCTGCGAGAGCTGCTCAGCTGTTGCTGCGAGAGCTGCTCGGCTGTTGCTGCGAGAGCTGCTCGGCTGTTGCTGCGAGAGCTGCTCAGATTAAGGCGCTGGGCAGCGGCCCCCATCGTTGGCAAACCGATCGACGAAGGAGTGGTTCATGACCGATGACAACCCTGCTCTCCCGCCTGTAGACGGCTCGGGCGTTGTGGGGGGTATCCATCCGACCGATCCCTGGCCCATGGCGCTGAGACGACTCTCGCTGGTGGTGACGCAACCTACGACCGCATTCCGGGGACTTGGGAATGACCGTACCTCTTGGCTCCTCCCAGCCCTCTTGGTTTCACTTCTGGCGGCAGTGTCACCTATCCTGATGTCAACGCTTCACGTTGAGAAGCAGATGGCAGCCGTGGAGCAGATGGTGGATCGAGGGATTATAACCGAGGAAATGGCCGCTGAGATCCAGCAGAAAACCGCGGAACGCGCAAGCAACCGCGCTCTTGGACCGACACTCTTCCAAGTCCTGCTCGGGGTTCTAAGCCACCTCGCCTTTCGCTATCTCCTGCCGGCCGCCCTGCTCTTGGCGGGTGTGCGCTTCGTGATGGAGGGCCGGGCCACTTTCCCCGCCGTGCTCTCTGTGGTGGCCTTCTCATCGGTTCCGGCGGGGATCCGGGAGCTTGTCCGAACGCCGTTACAGTTGGCGGAAGGAACCCTGGAGATCCAATTCAGCCCCGCGTTACTTGCCGGGGGAAGTCAGAACTTGGGGGCTTATGCCTTGAACCTACTCGACTTCTTCGACATCTGGATCCTGGCGCTGCTCATTCTGGGACTTGCAGCCGTGGGACCCATTTCGCGGGGCCGCGCTGCGGGTCTGGTGCTGCCGCTTTGGCTGATCTACTCACTCGCTAAAATCGGGCTCAAGGCCTCCCCCTTCGGGGCGGCCCTCTGATCAACCCCCTCCCAACGCATCCAGGAGCGCCTTGCGATAGGCATCCTGCCCCTCCGGACTGGAGACAACCAGTACGATCTCCCGGAGCGATGTCTCACCACCCAACTCGTCGAGCAAGGCGCCGACCACCTCACGCGCGGCTTCGTGAAAAGCTCCGAGTTTCTCCTCATCCTCAAGTGGCGCAACCGCCAGGCACGCCACCCTGTCCCGCGCTGCCGCGCCCAGTGCTGCAGCAAGCGCAGGGCGGATCTGCTCATGCTGGGTCTTGAGGTCCTGGCCCGCGAGAACGGCATGATAGAGTCTCCTCAGCATAAGACCACCCGCTCCCGTGGCAATCGCTTGCCCCAGCTGAGCCGGACCCTGCTGAACCGCCTCGATCTCGATCTCCTCGCCGCCGCCCTTCTTGATGCTGCCTCCGACGCCCGATCCCATCCAGAGGTGATCGTTGGCTGGAATAACGAGGCCCTCGGCATCAACCTTCAACGGGTCCGCTTCCTGAACACTGACCCGCGTTCTAAAGACGTTGAACACGTTGTCTCACCTCCCCCATTGACTACCATCGCCAGTAGGCGATCCGTTGGTGCGACCGCCTGCGCCCTACAAGCGCAACGGCACGCCTTTCCCGCCAAAGGGCAGGCGGCCCTTTTCCTTCTGCTCGGATTCCCCCAGCCGCAGTTCTCTATAGACCTCGTGGCGCTCGCGCAGGATCTCCTCGGCCGCCCTCGGGAGCATCTGGCCCAGAACACGGAGCGGACCGTCCGCCATCCGGTAGCCCACGCTCTGTGCAAGGAACGGATGCCCTTCGGGAATGACAATGGTCAAGGCCCCAAGCACCAGGACCGTCAGAATCGCTCCCCGCAGCAGCCCGAACGTGAATCCCAGCAGGTGATCGACCCACCGCAGATGTATCGTCTTGATGAGTTTGACGATCATCGAGCCAAGCAGCGTCACCAGGAGGTAGAAGGCCAGGAAGCAGATGAAG
>JAGMDA010000016.1 GCA_023128935.1 Candidatus Eiseniibacteriota bacterium
GTTCTTGAATGATCGCGAGAGACCTCTAGTGACCGTGCGTGATCGCGAGTCATCTCGAGTGAAAGGAGCCAGGCAACATCAGTGTTTTCGTCGATACGAAATCCTTCTATGGGGGAGGATGTCAAGGTATACCCTACCCATCCACCGGATGTTTATCGTTTTGCATCCGGCGTCCGCCCCCGCTGCTCTCCCGGGCTGGTTCAGGCCTGATTGACCTGAGCAGGCGCCCCGGATCTGGGAGCCATTCCCGGCGCGCATTGGTAGATAGTGATTGAAAACAAGCTCATCCTTGGCATCCCAGAGGACATCGCAGGTGATCCATGGGATCCCAGATCGCTACCCGCAACTCCGACAAGCTCCGCCGTCCGTAGGAAGGCTGGTAGCTCTCCCAGTCCGCGGCGGTATTCAGCACGACTACAGGCTGGTGGTGTGGGCTGGCGTTTGGCTACACGCCAACATGATGACCGACCAGGACACAGGTGCGCCCGACTATTGGAACCGTTGCTATCCCGCCCCAAGCTTGACGACGAGCCGACTCTCGCGGGTTACCTGTCTTCCGCAGAGCAAGCGGAAGCTACTTCGATCTGTTGCCAAGCCCGTCGTGCTCCCTGGGAATGCACTTTTCGCAAATCGCGGGTATCTACTTCTGCCGGCTGACATGCAACCATCCTATCTTGATCTACTTCTGCCGGCTGACATGCAACCATCCTATCTTGATCTGGTATCGACATTTGATGAGTGCTTGCGCTCGGCCCTGCGCGCCCGCATTTCCTACAGCGATGACGCGGCCGACAGCCTATTCACCAGATGTGGCTTGCCGGGGCGCCTGGCTGATCAACCGACCTCGGGGGCTGCCCACCAGGGTGGTGGCGTCTACTTCGAGGACTCCGCTGCTGACCTTGTGAACTGCGACTTCGTCGGGAATTCCGCCGAGGACGACGGAGGTGGCATATACATGGCGGATCCCCCGTGTGTCATTAGCCTCGCGGGATGCGTGGTGACCGACAACACTGCCGGCGACGAGGGCGGTGGAATCTACTCCACCAACGATGTCGGCGCAGTCACAATCACCGGCTGTGAATCCTCGGACAATTGGGCGCTGCATTCCGCTGGTGGGGTGCGCCTTGGAGGAAACCCATCAATCAGCCACTCTACATTCGGTGGGAATACTTCTGAGAACGGGAACGGTGGTGCGGTGCGGATCGAAGGCAACGGCACTGTCAACGGATGCACCTTCATTCACAACTATGCCCATTACGGCGGCGGCATCCATTTTGCGGGAGGCACTCCGACTCTCAGCAGCGGTTTCGATCTCATGTACGATCGCTTGCTGACTAGCGGACGCGTCGCCCCGGTCGTGAGCGAAGGTGTGGACTCGGTCCACGTGGTTGTTCGGCGCCGCGCGATTCATGCGGGAGTTGTCCGCCTCATCGCTGAAGCGGACCATAGGTATCAGCTCACCCAGCGGGAGCGTATCGCCCTGGGTCTACTCGGACAGACCGAAGGCCTCTCGGCCGCGGAGCTCACCCGGGCGTTGGAGCTACCTGACCCAGCGTCCCTGCAAGCGTGGATCTCGCGGCTCCTCGACCTCGGTCTGGTTGAGCAGTCGGGCCGTACCAGGGCCACACGTTATTTCGTGCCAGCGAACCTCTTGCAGGACGTCGACCTCGACGGGCCGACCACGCTCAGGCGCATCGAGCCCCACTGGCTTCGGGCGCTCATTCTCGAGGACGTCACGCGCTATCCCGATTCGGCGGCCTCGGCTATACACCGGCGTGTCGGCGCCGAGATTCCGGAGCGTACGTTCCGCCGTGGACTCGAAGATCTGGTGAGCAAGGGACTTCTCACTGCAGTAGGTGAGAGGTGCTGGAGACGCTACCGGCCCGGCGCGGGTAACGGCCGGGAGGATGACGATGGCCGATAGAACCCGAAGGCAGGGATGTAACGTCCTGTAAAACAAGGGATTCCTATCGATGCATAGATCCGCGATTCAGGGGTGGGCAAGGCTCGGCGTGGCCATCTCCCCTGCGCTTTTCACTGGGCTTCCAGGAGATTCGGACCGAAATCCGGTTGAAACTTCTTCGCCAATCCATCCAGAGGGATTCGGCCGCCGATCGCCCAGCACACGCCCCTCTTATGGCAGAAACGCACGTATTTCGCCGATAAATCCGGCACACACACCAAAAAACAGCCGATACCGCTTGACTACTCCAGGGCATGACGGCAGAATTCGGGTATGAAACGAGACATCTACGCAAAGCTCTTGGAGTGGAAGGAGTCTCCCCGTCGGAAGCCGCTAGTGCTCAGAGGGGCCCGCCAAACGGGCAAGACGTATATTCTGAAGAAGTTTGGCACTGAAGAGTACGAGCGTGTCCACTATTTCAACTTCGAGAGGCAAGCTGAACTCGACAGCTTCTTCACCCGGGATCTGAACCCGGAACGCATCCTCCGGGATCTGTCGCTCTACCAGAAGCAACCGATCAGACCGGGACGTGATCTGGTGGTCTTCGATGAAATCCAGGCGTCGGGCAACGCCCTGAACTCCCTGAAGTACTTCCAGGAAGAGGCCAGTTCCATCCATGTGGCCGCGGCCGGATCACTGCTCGGCATTCGGATGTCCTCTCCCCGGTCTTTTCCTGTGGGAAAGGTGGATTTCCTTGACCTTCATCCGATGACGATGCCGGAGTTCCTGGATGCCGTCGGAGAGTCGCGGTTCCGGCAGCTCCTGGAAGAAAAGACGGATCTCACGCCTCTCCCCACGGCCTTTCACAATGATCTGCTGGATCTGTTGAGGAGATACTACTTTGTTGGCGGTATGCCGGAAGCGGTGCAGTTCCACTGCGACAGCGGGGATGTGGAAGGCGTGCGCCGGGTGCAGAGGAGTATTCTCGACGCTTACACGCTGGATTTCGCAAAACACGCCCCAGCTCGTGACATACCGAAACTCTCGCTGGTTTGGGAATCGATCCCCAGCCATCTGGCGCGGGAAAACAAGAAGTTTGTCTTTTCTGCCGTCCACCCGAGTGCTCGGGCGCGGAACTACGAGGACGCGATCTCCTGGTTAGAGAACGCGGGCTTGATCTATCGCGCCTTCTGCGTCGAGACGCCCCGGCATCCGCTCAAAGGCTATGCAGATCCGAGAAGCTTCAAGGTCTATGCTCTCGACGTGGGCCTTCTGGGTGCCCTCGCCGAAGTTCCCGTCGGCATCCTGACGCGGGGGGACCCGTTGCTTTCCCAATATAAAGGTGCCTTTGTTGAGAGCTTCGTCGCGCAGCACATCCGCTCTTCGCTGGACCTTCCGCTCTACTACTGGCGCAGCGCCGGCAAGAAAGCTGAATTGGACTTCTTGCTTGAGACAGCCGCCGGCATTCTCCCGCTTGAGGTGAAGGCGGGCGTGAATCCGAAGAGTAAGAGTCTGCGCTCGTATGACGAGCAGTTCTCCCCTCCTCTCCTGGTCCGGACAACGCTCCTGAACCTGAAGCGCGAAGCGCGCATCCTGAACGTGCCCCTGTATACAGTGTTTCGTCTGCTCAGTCTTGTTGCCGACACGGGATAGAGGTGGTCCCCATTCTTTGGACAGCCTAGCGGCTTGGTTTGGAGCGTCCCATTTCGCTGCGGATTGCCAGGCATGCCGAGCGACACCGGGATCTACTGGCTCAGGACTGGGAGAAGACGGATTTAGGCGAGGGCGAAGTACAACAGATCCTGAAACGGATCGACGGGGTGTTGGCGCAATTGCCGGCGGCAATCAAGCAGGCCCACGAACGGATCATCGGTGGGCGGCCGGTGGCGAACAGGGATAAGATCCTCAGCCTGTACGAGCCGGATATCCATGTGATTGTCCGTGGGAAAGCGGGTGCGGAAGTTGAATTTGGCAACACATTTCTTCTGGGTGAACAGAGCGATGGAGTGATCGTGGACTGGCTGATGATCAAGGACCGGACACCCTCAGACAGCAAACTGATCAAGGCAAGTCTTGACCGCTTTTGTGTATTGAGAGGCGACACAATGCCGGATGCTGTTGTTGCTGACCGCGGCTTTGACAGTCCCGATAATCGTAAGCTTCTTACGAAGTATCCGGAAACCTTCAACGCAATCTGTCCCAAGAGTCCTGCGGCACTGAGAGAACAGATGCAAGAGCGCCGTTTTGCAAAGCTGCATCGGCGCCGGAGCCAGACAGAGGCGCGTATTGGGATATTCACCAACTCGTTCCTGGGGCGCCCGATGAGACGCAAAGGCTTCGAGAATCGTGAGCTGAACGTCATCTGGTCAGTTCTCGTTCACAATCTCTGGGTCATCGCACGGCTGCCGGAAGCGAACGCTGGTCAGAATCAACTTTCTCGAGCAGCCTGAGTACGTATCACGTCACCATCCTCCGGCGCCGCGGGTGAGGTATGTCTTCTGGCGAGGAGTTTAGGCTTATTGCGCGGGAAAGCAGTGGAAAGTAGCGGGTAGCACGCCGCTTCGCCTCAGA
>JAGMDA010000160.1 GCA_023128935.1 Candidatus Eiseniibacteriota bacterium
ATGATGGAGAATCCCGAGCTCGACGGCGACTTCCGTCTCAAACTCATCGAGCGCGCCAAGATGTTGCCTGTGGTTTTTTCTAGACACCTCGACGACCTGAACTCCGTAGACAGCCATCTTGAAAGGATGATGGGACCCGAAGGGAACTGATCTTCCGTGTCCGCCTGCCATGTTCTCCTCGGGCGATAGCAGAGGACTCTGAGGGTCGAGCGATGGATGCCAAACTGTCGAAGGAAATCGAGCAATTCGGAGGACGCAGGTCATACACAAGGTGGTGTGTGGGAGCCGCGCTCGTCGGCCTGACACTCATGTATCTCTGGATGACCGGCTTTCAGCACTATGACGGCATCGTTTCGAAAAAAGCGGAAATCAAGTCGCGAGGGCAGCGATCATACCCTGCTCATATTCTCTACGTGGATGACGAGGAGTATGAGGTTGACCCTTCGCTATATGGTGCGGTGCAGGAAGGTGATCACGTAAGGCAGTCGCTCCTCATGCCCTGGGCCTTCGTCAACAACAAGCGGGTGTGGTTCAAAGAGCACCTCTGGTGCATGGTAGCGTGGATCCTCCTAGGTGTCTTTCTCGTATCCCGGGAACTCTGGAGGGTGTGGTTTCGACCAGCCGCCGGAGGCCGATTCTGACCGGCTACCCGGCATGGGGATGTGCTTGACGGCAGCCCAGCCAATGTGCTAGTCTTCCGTCGAGATGACTGGTAATTGTGTATCCGTATCTGTGCGGCTACATCCTGGGTTTTCATCGTTAGGAGGCCTACCATGAACCACCTGCACTGTCTGTTCGCGGTTTTCGTGGCGCTGCTGCTGCTCGTCCCTGCCGCCGGCGCCGACTGGGCTGATGATTTCGATTCCTACGTGCTCGGCAGTGGGCTGCACGGCCAGGGCGGCTGGGAGGGTTGGGAAGGCGATCCAACGTGGGATGCCTATGTGACCGATGTTTTCTCGCAGAGCGCGCCCCACTCCGTGGATATCACCCCTACCTCCGACATCGTACAGCAGTTCTCGGAGACGTCTGGCCAGTGGGCCATGACTGCCTCGAACTACATCCCGAGCGGCTCCACCGGCGACCAGTATTTCATCCTGCTGAACACGTACGGCGCTGGCATCCATAACTGGTCCCTCGACATGCTGTTCGATTCGAGCGCCGGGATGGTGTCGACCGTAGAGGGCCCCGGGACAACGCCAATCATCAACGACCAGTGGGTTGAGGTGCGGGTCGAAATCAATCTCGATGCCGATACGCAGGACATCTATTACAACGGCATCCTGCTGGACTCGTTGCCATGGGCCGGTGAAGGGGGGGTGACGGAGATTGCCGCCCTCGATCTGTACTCGAACGGCGGGAGTTCGATCTACTGGGACGACTGCTCGCTGTCGGCCGCGCCGACCCCGGTTGAGTCAACCACCTGGGGTCAGATCAAGGCTTCGTTCCGCTAGTAGCACGCGCAGTGGCTTGAGGGGAGCTGGTCTGCAACCAGCTCCCTCTGCACCGCGAAAGGGTGATCTTCCGGTCGCTCTCCGGGCTTTCTCCAGCCCACCCGGGGTGATAGCACCCATCGTGATCCTAGCCTGATGGTGATTCTCTGGTCGGTCTCCACATCGCTGACGATTCTGCTCTTCATCATGTTCTCGATAAGCCTTGCATATCAGATCGCCCTTCATCGTGAGAAGAGAGCGAAAGCTGAGTCAGGGCCCGAGCCCCAGGCAGAAGCGGGAGGCTCCGAGGGATAGGACCGGGCCACCGGCTCATCCCACGTCGGCTGCCCATCCAGGAGCAGGAGTAACCTTTCAGGCCAGGAAATCGTCATAGCAGATGAACGGCGGACGAATGGCAGATGAATGATAGACAACGAGACTTACAAAGACATTGTTCGAGAGAACAAAGACCGCGTCTTCAGCCACGCGCTGTATCTTCTGCGCTGTCGAGAGGATGCAGAAGATGCCACGCAGGAAGTGTTTGTCCGGCTCTGGAACCACCGGAACAGGATTGCCAGGAGGCGGGTTGAGGCGTGGATCATGCGGACGGCCCACAACTTCTGTATCGACCTGCTGCGGAAGAGACAGACCTGCGGCTCGCGCATGAGACGATGGCCTGGGGCCGATCCGGATAGCTTCGCTATCAGGATGGATTGCACAGCGAATCCCGAGGAGCGCTATGAGTTCACCAGGAAGCAAGAGGCACTCTTGTCGGCGATGGAACTGCTGCCTGAGAAAACCAGGAGCATATTGCTGCTGCACTATTTCCACGGGTTCAAATACAAGGCTATAGGGGAGATACTCGGGACAAAGGTTGGTGCGGTCAAAGTGGCCGTCCACCGCGGAAGGAAGGCACTCAGGAGGCTATTGGCGGAGTCCTGCTTGGATAATTGTGGAAGGCGTGATCATGAAGAGCCAATGCGACAAGATCAGAAGCGAGCTGGATCGCTTTCTGGATGAAGACTTGCCCAATCGCGACCGACTCCGGGTTGCAGAGCATTTGAAGAACTGTCCGGACTGCCGCGCTGAGCTTGAGAGAGAGCGGCAGCTGATGGATGCGATGGCCGAACTGCCGCGCCTGCGTTGTCCCGAGCGGGTCATCCAGCAGATCGAGAGAGACATCTGCCAGCAGATCGAGAGAGACATCTGCCAG
>JAGMDA010000161.1 GCA_023128935.1 Candidatus Eiseniibacteriota bacterium
CTTGGGCCTTCAGGGGAGGTGAAGGCTGCCATCAAGATCTGTCAGTGGAGCCTGGTCACCGCGCTGTTGACGGTTGGCGCTGCCCGGGCGGCGAGCTATCCTGACCGTGCCGCGCGGAGCCAGCCTGCCCGGAGTCATCCGGGATCGCATCCCACCGGTAGGATTTTCCAGAGGCATCGACGATCCAACGCAGCGCATGCGGCTCCATATCTCGACTCGTCTTCTCGCTGATAAGGCCATCTGCGACCATATCTGTGTAGCTGAGTGGATAACGTCCGTGGCGGAGGCGGTAGACTTCCATCAACTGGGCGGTGGCGTAGGCCCCACGCGCGTCGCGTACCTCGGGGGTCACGAAGGAGAAATCGTTGGATGTCGGCCACGGCCCTCCATGGTGGGCGATAAAGAGGCGGACCCCGAGAGTCAGAAGCAGCAGCAGCACGACACTGCCAGCGGTGAAGAAGACTGACTTCCACCGCGAGCGGCGTTGCCAGAGCTGCTCCATCCACGGGCCCGATGGGACCCACTCGATCATGTCGATTAGGCCCTGGTCGCGCAGCTGGCGCACCGCTTGGAAGAGGTCGTAGCCGGCCACCGCAGAGGTCTCGACGATTTCCTGCAGGGAGCGCCTTCCGTCGATGCCCTTGATGAGGGCCCGCGCGAAGGGCTCTTGAACATCACGGCTCGCCTGTCCACCTCTCATTCGGGGTATCAGTCCCGGAGGCAATTCGGCGGCCTGGAGATCTGCCCATTCATCCAGCCGCCGCATGCTTTCCATCAGGAGTCCTTCAATCTTCCAGGGCCCCAACAGCTTGCTCGGGATGCCCACCTTCTTGGCGTTGAACTGGAACTTGCCACGGGGCCACGTCAGGATTTCGTCGAGCATCGTTTGGAGGAAGCTGTCGTAGGCGAACGACACATTCTCGATGGTCATATCTGTTAGCTTGACAAGCAGGTCGATCGGATTGATCGGTTGCGGATTGGGGAATGTCACCCACGCCCGCGCTTCCTCCTCCGTTATGTAGCGGGTTTCGAGAAGAAACCGCACGAGGGAACCCTCGGGCCGCAAAGGCGCTTCGTGCGCGGCAAGCAGGAGACCGTTCTCGAAGACAAACTGTCGCCGCTGTCCCTCGTGCGTGATCTCGAGCGTGCCCGTCTTCTGCTGAAGGGCGATCAGCTGAAATGTCTCGAGCGCGCCGAAGTCCTGCAGCGTGCCTTGGAGGCCCATGTCTGTGCTCCTATGACCTGGCTCGCCTGCGCGTCAGGCGATCCGGGGCCGTTTACTCTTCGACCTCGATGCGCCGAGGAATTCCTTGAGATTCGTACGCTTCTGCAGACTACGCACCTCCGCGCTGACAACCCAGGCCTGCAGAAGAAGCAGGATGGTAACCCCTATCAGTACATGGGGCAGCAGCAGGTCATCCAGCGTGGACCAGAGTAGGCCCTTGACCGGAAGGCCGCTGCTGGCAAGCCAGAGGAGCGCCCATGCAGCCATGAGCAGTTGCAGATAGGCGCTACGTGGTGACCTGCGTAGCACCGCCCCGAGCCCTGGGATCAGGCATCGCAGGGCGTCCAGAACCCGATCACGCACGCGATCATGTCGGCCAAGCAGCTTGGTCAGGAGGATCTGGGTGTATTGGGCGCTGGCCCACTTGCGTGCGGTCACTGCGCATTCTTCGCAAAAGATCCGCCGGTCGCGTCGCTTCAGGCATTTGCGGCAGACGGTCTTACTGCACTGGCAGCAGGTGTGGATGAAGAGTCGCCGGTGCCAGCGCCTTGAGATCATGCCCATGATCGGGATCAACGGGATGCAGGCCCAGAGCAAGTAAGGATTGCCACCGGGAAACATCTGCGCCAGAAACCTTGGCATCTGAAACCCCTCCGAGCTATGGCGGTTGACAAGGAGTTTCCAAAGATCCGCGCTGCCAAGGCGCTCCTCGATCAGATCATCTGCGTGGGCATGGAGTCGGCGTTGCTCCTCCAGACGCGCCCGCGCGGCGTTGAGCCCGAAGGCTTCTCGCATCTCCCGGTCGGCCTTGAGAAAGAGCGAGGCGCGCGCATATGACTTTGCAAGATTGTAGCGCCCGTTGAAGCTCTTCGGAGACTTGCGGACAGCGCTGACCAGATG
>JAGMDA010000162.1 GCA_023128935.1 Candidatus Eiseniibacteriota bacterium
CTCCAGACGCGCCCGCGCGGCGTTGAGCCCGAAGGCTTCTCGCATCTCCCGGTCGGCCTTGAGAAAGAGCGAGGCGCGCGCATATGACTTTGCAAGATTGTAGCGCCCGTTGAAGCTCTTCGGAGACTTGCGGACAGCGCTGACCAGATGGTGGATGGCTTTGGTGAGATTGCCTTCGCGATAGGCCAGGATGCCCCAGGTCCGGTCGCAGCGCGCTTGAGAGAGTGATCCGCTCCGCTCTGCTTCCTTAAGGGCGCGACGGGCTGCCGGGAGATCGTTCGCTTGGCGCGCTAGAAAAGATTCCGTGAAGTAGAGGGCTGCCTCATCCGGATAGCGCTCTTCGAGGAGCTGGATCTCGGCACGCGCCTGAGGATTGTGGCCGCCCTGCTGTGCACGGTAAAGGGCCGCCACGGGGTGTGAGGGGTCGGCTGGGGCCACGAGAACCGCGATGAGGATAACGGCGAGCGGGGCGATGAGCAGCCACCCGCCCAGAATAAGGGCAAGCCGCCTCTCGACACGCGTGAGGAGGGGAAATGCAACGGTCAGGAGGAGTGCCGCCCACAGGATAAAACCCAGATCCCAAACAACGGGTAGTACGATAAGTCCCCAGGCTGCCCACTTGGCAATCCAGCGCGGCAGCAAAGGCTGCAGGTGCTCCCAGATAAGGTGGTGCATCTTGGGCACGTGGCGAGCGAAGATGAGCAGAGCCAAGGCAATTGATGCCATCAACAGCGGGAAGAAGATCAAGATGAAAAGGTTGGCGGCCAGGGTCTGCTGGGCGGTGAATCCGCGGACCAATACACTCGGCCAGGCAAGGATGGCGCGCAGAGCCAATTCCGGGTGTTGCCATGCGTCGAAGCGGGCCGACGCGAGGGTAGCAAAGATATTGGTTGGGTCATAGGCTTTGGCCTGCTCCCAGATCGCGCATGCCTTTTCCGTATCGCCGCGGCGCGCGGTTTCAAGGCCTTCGAGAGCGGCGGCGATTCCCAGCGGGCCATGCGCTAGTACGTCGGAGGAGATCAGATACGCCTGGACGGAATCCGGGGCTGTGCTTCCCGAGTAGCTCTGTGGCGCGACACCCGAGGGTGTCAGGGGTGCGCCGCAGGCGCACGGCACAGGACTCAGAAACCACACGAGCAGAAATAGCGCTATAGCGGCCCAGTAACCCGAGACATGGCGGTCAATTCTTATGGGGCTTGTCATCGGCACCCCTTGATATCCTCATCATGTGTTGTCGGCTGGTACTTTCAGACGGCATAATTGTATTGCTTCTATCGGCATCCTCTAGATGCACCTTGAAGAGGCAAGGGGACTCGGGAGTTGTTATGGGACCGTAAGTTGGCTGGGAAGAGCTGTGCTGGGAATGGCTTGCAGGGGAGGCCGGCAAGCCACGATGAGCTGGGGTATGGCTAGGGCTGGATGCCGCCGATCTAGGCTAGGGCTGGATGCCGCCGATCTAGGCTATGGCTGGATGCCGCCGCGCAGGGGGCAAATTCGACCTTGACACTCTCCACAGGCCATTCCTAACATTGATAAGACTTTACCATTAGGCGGCGCTGGCGTCTCGAGGTCTACGATGGCGGTTGCGCTGCCGCCTTTTGCCAACAGGAAGACGGCGTTTAGTGGCAGGGGCATTGGCGCCTCAGTACCGCTTGCAAGGAGAGGGTGCGCATGAAACTCGGTAGGCTCTGGACATGGGGTTTGGGTTGGGCACTGATTGTGCTCTTGGGATTCTGCCTGGGTGCGGCTCCTGCATTATCCCAGGATGTTGGGGAGGAAGGGACCGAGGAGGTCTCAAGCGCAGGGGCTGACCCATCTGGTGGAGATGTCGTGGGTGCCGAGCATGTGGCAACGCAGCGCAGGAGTGGGTTTATCGACTTCTTCGACAAGGGTGGCGACTTTATGTGGCCCTTGCTGATGCTGGCGGTCTTGGGTTTGGCCGTCATCCTGGAGCGGATCTTCACGCTGCAGCGGGCGCACACAAACACGCGACGCTTAATGGCCGCGATTGTTGGCAGCCTAAAGGGCCAAGGCGTCAATGAAGCCCAGGAGATCTGCATGAACACGCGCGGCCCGATTGCCGCGATCCTGCATGCGGGCCTGGCGAAAGTGGACCGGGGTCCAGCGGCTGTTGAGAAGGCCATTGAGAACTCCGGGGCCATTGAAATGGCGTTTCTGCAGCGCGGGCTTCCAGTGCTATCGACGGTGGCGAATGTGGCACCCCTGCTTGGCTTCCTCGGTACCGTGGCAGGGATGATCCATGCATTTGAAGCGATCGCGGCTGCCGAGCAGGTAAGTGCCAAGGTTGTGGCCAGCGGAATATCAGAGGCATTGATCACGACGATGACCGGGTTGATCATCGCGATCCCTGTCCAGGCGATGTACAACTACTTCACGTCGCAGATCGACCGCTTCGTTCTGGAGATGGAGGAAACCTCCGTTGAACTGCTCGACGTTCTCACCGAGGAGGGCTAAACTGCAGGTGTGTGGGCATAAGTCGAGCCAGGGAGTCAGAACATGGCCAAACTAAAGCATCCTAACCTTCCTCCTCCGGAGATCAGCCAGGCGTCCACTGCTGACATCGCCTTTCTCCTGCTGATCTTTTTTATCTCGACAACTGTTTTCGAGACAGAATTTGGAATTCCACTCCTGTTGCCCGGACTGGGGGGCCAGTCTGTGAAGGTAAAGCGCAAGAACGTGTTGACCTTGCGCGCAGCGGCTGATGGCAGTGTCTATGTTGACGATGCTCCCGTGGGGCTCCGGACGATACGGGGCATGCTGGAGACCGAGCTGGAAGGGAATGAGAACTTGATCATCTCGATCGAGACCGATTCGGACGCAGCCTACGAACGCATGATCGACATCCTGGACGAGGTAAAAGCCGCAAAGGCACCTCGCATTTCGATCAAGCGATCTAGGGGCTAGGGCATGGACGGGCTCGATGAGATCAGGCGCGTGGAATCAGCAACACGGAGGATGTAGTGAGGTTCAAACGGACATTAGAAATGGGGGCGAGCGTTCCCACCGGGTCCATGGGGGATATTGTTTTCCTCTTACTCATCTTCTTTTTGGCCACGACGATTTTTAAGCTTGAGGAAGGACTCACGGTAACTCTACCACGGGCGGAGTCCGGAGTCCGTGTCCCACGTGAGAAGGTGACGCACGTGTGGGTCGATGCGCATGAGGATATCAGCATTGATGACGCCTTTGTGCATATGGACATGATTGAGCAGTTGCTGGTAAAGAAGATGCGCGAAAACCCTCAGCTCATGGTGGGCCTCAACATGGATGCCGCCCTGCCATACAGCACGGTAGATAGGGTACTCCGGCAACTGAGGAAGGCGAACGCGCTCAGCGTTTCCTTCACGAGCGACCTGGAGGCAAGCTGAGGAGGTGGAGACTCATGTTCACCCCAAACTGGTATGAATCAGCCCATGAAAAGCTCAAGCAGAAGTACAAGAAGTACATGTTCTGTGCGGCGCTGGCGGCACTCGTTTTATCCGGCCTGGGCATGGTATTCTCCCCCCCCTATGTAGAAAGCCCATACCAACTCCGGGAGCGCAAGGTACAGGCAGTCAACGTCAGTACCGAAATATACATCCCGCCACCACCGAAGGAGCTCAGTGCGCCTGAACTCCCTGTTCAGGACATCGAGGCATCGGATGCCGAAGATGCTGAAGAGACGATGGGGATCACTGACTTCAACCCCTTCGAGCCGCCAGCCATTCCGCAAGCATCGGGAGGCGTACCACCCGATTTCGTGGCCTACGATTCGCCCCCGGAGGCCGTGCACCTCCAGCCGCCCGAGTATCCCGATCTGGCGAAACAGGCCCAGGCCGAGGGCATGGTCATGGTAGAGGTCGTCATCGATGAAAACGGCCGGGTGATTCACGCGTCGATATACGACAGCGATACGACCGAAATCTTGGAATTGGCGGCTTTGGCGGCGGCCAAGAAATGCCTGTTCAAGCCGGCCATGCAGCGCGACACGCCCGTCAAATGCCGGGTATGTATTCCCTTCAACTTTACGCTCAATAAGTAGCCTGTGGTGGTCACCTGGTTTGGCAGGCCGGTGTGAAAAAGAGACGCTTGGGCCGGCAGACCCCGTGGGTCTGCCGGCCTTATCATGTATGCGAAACTCCCCCGGTGGCAGAGTCGTAGGATGCTGGAGAGAAGCGACCCTGGGGCGAGAAGCCCGGGCAATCCGATGGACCGTTACGGACGCTGGAGGTTGGCGATGAGCTTTGGGACCAAGTGGGGAAAATCGCCCTGCGGGGTCGCTGCGGCGACCTTCCTTTCTGTTGCCATCTTGGGGACTGCTGCGTGGGCAGGACCGGATTCCTCAGAACCGCTTTCCGTCGATGAGTGTGTCAGGCTCGCGCTGGAAAATAACCACAGCCTGGCAACGGCCGAGGCGACGCTTGACCGCTCGAGCGGCTCCGCGAAAGCCGCTATGAGGGCCATCCTGCCAAACTTGAGGGGCAACGCATCGTGGAGGCAGGATAATTATCGGGAGGCCAAAGGGGGCCGGGTGGTCGACGGCGTTCTCTACGGTGGGTCGGATGTGTTCTACAATGCGCGTATCTCAGTGCGCTTGACAGAATCACTGCTCGATATGGAGGGGCTCACGAACTGGCGGAGTCGGAAGGCTGATTTTGGGGCAGCGCGTTGGGATGTGAACGCAACGCGGGAGGATGTCGAGGTTTCAACCCGGGAGCAGTTCTACGCGTGCCTGGCGGCGATCAAGCTGGCTGAGGTTGAGGAGAACGCGATTGTGGTGGGAGCTGAACAGCTCCGGCGGGCCGAAACGCTCTTTAGGCTCGGATCGGTGGCCCGCAGTGATGTGCTCCAAGCCCAGGTAAACCTGGCAGAATCCGAGATGAACGCGATCAACAGGCGCAACGCCGTGAGAGTGGAGCATTCCCGGCTGGCGCTGGTCATGGGTCTAGATCCAAGAGTGGACCTACAGATTGATACCACGCTGTTGATCCCATCCGATGACCCGGGCGGGGATGTAGAGTCATGGATCTCGCAGGCCTTGATGAATCGCCCCGAGCTAGTGGCTGCCCGCACCCGCTTGCGCTCGGCTGAACTCGCTGAATCGGCAACCAAGCTGGGTCGCCTGCCAACCATTGGCGTTGAGGGCAGCTGGTCGCGGTCGGCAACGTCCCGGGTAGATTCCTATCTGAGAGACGTGACGGCTGAGAACAACTGGACCGTGGGGGTTGGGGTTTCGCTGACCCTGTTTGACGGGTTGTCCAGAGAAGGACAGATCCAGAGCGCTGTGGCGGAGAAGCGCGCGCGGCAAGTAGCGCTCGATCGCCAGGAGAAAGAGACTAGCCTGCAGGTCAAGGATTCGTTCTTGAGCATCCGCAAGGAACGCGAGAGCCTGCGGGCAGCGCAGACCAGCGTGCGCTTGGCTGAGGAGAACCTCAGGCTGCAGCAAGCCCTTTACGATACCGGCGCCGGTACCCTCCTCGAGTGGGACAACGCACGGCTTGACCTGCGGCGAGCCAGGGTGTTTCTTGTCCAGGCACAGATCAATCTGGTCATCAGCCACATCAGGTTCCAGAAAGCCGCGGGCAAATAGGAAAAGGGAAGACGCTCGATGACGCGCAAGAAACTCTGGATCCTGGTTGCCGTCGTCGTCGTGCTGGGTGGCCTGGTCACAGTAAACCTGGCGAGCCGGCGATCCCACGGCAAGGAGGTCCAGGCCGAAAAGGTCCGGCAGCGCTCCCTCGAGACCTGGGTGCGATCGCCTGGGTGGATACAGCCCATCACTTCAGTTGATATCAGTTCCAATGTCACCGGGCGCGTCGAGAAGCTGCATGTGCGCGAGGGTGAGGCCGTGCGGAAGGGGCAGCTGTTGCTCACCCTCGACGACACGCGCTTGCGCTCCGCAGTCCAGCAGTACGAGGCGATGCTGGGCGCAGCGCGCTCGCAGCTAACCTTGACCGAGGCGCAGCGCGACCTGGCTGAGCAGATCCTCACGCGCCGCGAGAACCTCTTTGGCGGCGGCTTGCTCTCCTCCGAAGAACTAGAAGCGGCGCGCGTGGAGCTGCGCGTGGCGCAGGCACAGATGGCTGCGCAGCGCGATGAGGTCAAGCGACTGCGCGCGGCGTTGGAAGAGACGCGCCGGAACCTCGCGGAGACGCGCTTCCTGGCGCCGA
>JAGMDA010000163.1 GCA_023128935.1 Candidatus Eiseniibacteriota bacterium
AGAGTTCAACTGGCTTCTTCCCAAGAACGGAAAGCCGCACATCCTTGACCATCTGGCCGTCGCTCATCTCGGCAGTCAGAAAGCACCGCACCCGGCTCTCCTCGGCCAGCTCCTGGATCCTCTTTTCCGGAAAAGGCCACAGGGTGATGGGCCGCAGCAGGCCAACTTTTAGTCCTTCTTTGCGCAGGACTTCGATGGCAGACCTCAAGACACGCGACACAATACCGAACCCCACCACGACCAGTTCGGCATCGTCCACTTGGTATTCCTCAAAGCGAACCTCGGTCTCCTGCATCTGCTCATACTTCTTCTGCAAGCCAAAGTTGTGTGCCTCCAGCTCATCGCCATCCAAGAAAATGGAGGAGATGAGGTTCTCGTTGAATTCCTTGCCCACGCCCACGGCCCATTCTTTCACCGGCAGGGATGAAACGGGATCAGGAAACTCCACGGGCTCCTTCATCTGTCCGATGGCGCCGTCGGTAAGGATATAGACAGGATTGCGGTATTTGTCCGCCAGTTCGAAGGCGAGCATAGTCAGATCGGACATCTCTTGCACCGAGTTCGGGGCCAGGACGATTGTTTTGTAGTTGCCGTGCCCGCCACCCCAGACGACCTGATGATAATCGCCCTGCTCGGGCGCGATATTTCCCAGGCCGGGGCCGGCGCGGACAACCGAGATGATCACACCTGGCAGCTCGGCCCCTGCCATATAAGACACACCCTCCTGCTTCAGACTGATCCCGGGACCGGATGATGCGGTCATGACCCGTACCCCCGCCCCGGCAGCGCCATAGACCATATTGATGGCGGCCACCTCGCTCTCGGCCTGTATGAATGTGCCGCCTGCCAGGGGCATGTACTTGGCTGCCGTCTCAGCAATCTCGCTCGCCGGGGTGATCGGGTAGCCGAAATATGTCCGGCATCCGGCGAGAATGGCTCCCCGGATGACAGCTTCATTGCCCTTGAGAAGTACCTTGGCCATTACATCCTCCCAACTGCTCGCCCCATCCACCCAATGCTCATCTACTCTAGTCCTGCCCGCCTGCAGCCAGCAGTCCTGATCTTTCTCCTCCCAAGCGTGGCCCTACTCGCCTTCCTCCAGCATATAGACTGTAATCGCCCCGGGTTCGGGACAGGAATAGAAGCAGATCCCGCAGGCAATGCACCCCTCACCTTTATACTCAACGGGGTGATATCCCATCCGGTTGAGCTTCTCTGCAAGCTGGAGAAGGCCAAGCGGGCAATCAGCAACACAGCACCCACACCCCTTACATTCATCCTCGCGGACTTCAATGAAGCCGCGCTTCTTGCCAGCCTTCTGCTTCGCTGGAGCCTCCGAAACCATCCTCGCTCTCCTTGTCGTGTTGAAGCGAACCGCATGTAATCACAACTTGCCCGCCTCTCGAGCAATTCAAACCATTATGTGTAGGGACCACAGAACGTATGATCCTATGGCATTGTGAGGCCTTGGTCAAGGTCGGCCGATGTTCCAACAGGACTTCCGCCTCATGCGGGCGGCCGGTGGCGCGGACCACCCCCCTCTGGCCAGCGTTCGGCCGGCGGGCCCCCAGGCCGAATTGGCCCGGATCGAGCGAGTTGATCTCGAGCAGGAACACTGGCTTGTCACCGGTAGGACGAAAG
>JAGMDA010000164.1 GCA_023128935.1 Candidatus Eiseniibacteriota bacterium
GCGTAGCTGCAGCGTGTGTCTCCAGGGGGTGTCTCCGGCGTGCGGACTTGAAGTACTGGGGTGGATCATCCATCTTCCAGCCTTGAGGGTCTCTGCCGGGCAGATTCGTGATGCAAGGCTTGAATTCACTCTACTTGAGTTCACTCTATAGTAGAGGGGCTTCGGGGGTTGGGGCTGGCCAGCAGTTGACTGAGCGGCGATTCCCTGGGCGGGAGAGGTGAAGTGTGAGCGATAGGCGGCGGTATCTCTTCATCGATCAGTTGCGAGGCCTCATCATCGCATTGATGGGACTGGACCACGCGTCCAACTACTTCAACGCCGTCTGGAAGCGCGTGACATACGACAACTTCCTCTTTGACTCCCCCGGACAGTTCGTCATTCGCTATCTGAGTTACCTCTGTGCTCCCGGGTTCCTCATGCTGGCCGGGGCGATGGTCTGGTTGGCGCTGGATCGACGAATAGCTCAAGGAATCCCCCCCGGGCGGGCACGGGGCTCCCTCATCAAACGAGGCGCATTCCTAATCCTCGTGCAACTGCTCTGGGTCAATGCCAGCTGGGGTGGGTTTGCCAGGCTGCGACTGGATCACTATGGCATCATCGCAGCCATCGGCTTATCAATCATCCTCTTGGCGCTCGTGGCCCATTGCCGCTGGCAGCTACGCTTGGGGCTGGGCTTCGCGATCATCCTCATCCATCCGCTCTTGCTGCAGATCCCATACGATAAGGAAGCAACGACGATTGGGATGCGCCTGATGCAACTCTTTGTCGATTCAGGCAAGTGGAACCTATACCCAGTGCTCCCTTGGTTTGCCCTGGCTACGTTCGGATCCGTGGCAGGGGAGATGTGGTTCCGGCATTGCGCCAGCGAGAGAATCCGCATACGCAACACCTTGCTGGCTGCCTTGGCAGCCATTGCGCTCTTTATGCTGGTCCGGGTTCCAGCCGGCTATGGGAACATCATGCCATGGGATCGGATTGGCTCCATTTCCTTCTTCTTCATCCAGAAGTACCCGCCGAGCCTGGCTCACAATTTCCTGCTCCCAGGACTCGTGCTGCTATGCTCCGCGCTCTTCATGGTGATCGGCCCGCCTCTCAAATGGCTTTTCCATCCATTCGAGGTCTACGGCCGAACTCCATTCTTCTTCTATGTAGTCCACATTCCAATGCTCGCCCTACTCACAAAGCGTACAGGCTTGCTTCCATGGAAGCAGGGCGATGTTGGCACGGCTCTGCTGGCTTGGGTGGGCATCCTCATCGTGATGTATCCACTTTGCCGTTGGTTCGCGGGAGTGAAAGCGCGGAGCAAGAGTGGGCTGATCCGGATGATGTGAGCACTGGCGCGCTGCGCGCAACGATGCCAAGGCTTGCGTAGCGGAGTGCTGTTACGTTGCATGCCCAACGGCAAGAGCGGAGCTGTTCCGTTGCAGGTTCCGTGTCAGGGGACGATTTGGGGATCTTCTCCAGCAGCATCCTCACGGGCGTTGCGTAGTTCATCGAGCCGTTTCTGCAGATCGTAGTCGGCGGCATTGCTGACCGGTCGAGCGAGGGCGCTCTCAAGCAGTACCTGTACCCGCGGTGGGTCGGGGGGCACATCCTCGCGACGGGCCCCGTAGGCGTAGAACTCGCCGAGATCTGCGCGGAAGTTCACATGGAAGAGTTCGTCCTCGTCGGGGAACTGGGCCAGTACCTTCCGGCACAGTTCGATTCCCGCATCAGCGTACCGCACGTCGTCCAGTGCGGCGTTGTGAAGATCGAGAGCGAAGTCCTGCACCCAGTCGGCGATATCTTTGAGAACCTGCCCATTCCGAGGATCCGCTTCTGCGAGGGCCCGACGCGGTCGGTCATGCCGGCCGATCTGTGGCGTGGCCGCTTCACGGTTGGCTCGGTGCTTGAGGCCGTGGTGCACGTTCTTCGTGACGGGCGAGCTTCCGCGGCCACGATCCTCTGCGCGACCGGTTCCGGGACGTCTCCCTGAAGCCCCTCCACCTGATCCGCCTTCGAAATTGATGCCGCGCGGCACATGGTTGTCCCGCAGGCGCCGGGGACCACCCCGGGATGGCTGAAAAGGAAGAACAAAAGGAGGGAAGAGGGATGATCCAAGACAAGAGTCGACCCCCACGCCCCACACCCCACACCCAGGGACGAGGCGGTGTTCCGCTACGGCTTGATCGGCGAGACCACCCGTCCACTGGCCGATGAGGTCCTCGCCCAGACCCTGGCACGCATCGCCGCCCAGCACCATCAACTGCCCGACGGTTTGTTGCGGCGCTTCAGTGGGGCCACGCTGCGGCGCTTCCTGGCCGGTGCCGAGCAAACCCTCATCCGGCGCATGGGTCCTGAGGAGATCGATCATGCTTTCATGGCGCGCATCACCCGCCTGGTCAGTAACGACTCCACGGTCAAGGTCAATGGCATCTTCTATGAGGTTCCGCCCAGGTTCGTCGGCGCTCGGGTTGATCTGCGCTTCCCCATCGGCCGACTGGATGAGCTGATCCTTTACCGCGAGGACCAGCCGGTCGCGCGATCCAGTCCATGCGTATCCATCGGCGGCAAGGCAGG
The DNA here is from genome assembly GCA_023128935.1 of Candidatus Eiseniibacteriota bacterium. GTDB lineage: Bacteria > Eisenbacteria > RBG-16-71-46 > CAIMUX01 > WJJG01 > DAOVQB01. Next base: position 2,560 of record JAGMDA010000164.1, read on the forward strand.
TGTATCTCCTGAGCCGATTGGGCCATTTATGAGCCATTTCCGGAACTGCCTCGGGGTGAGCCGATTGAGCCGATTATGGCCGTTTCCGTGGCACCTCGTAGTAGGCGCCGCGCCCAGCACCCATCAGGACCAACAGGCCCTTGCGAACTAGGTCATCTAGGTCGCGCTTGGCGGTCGTCCGGCCAGCGCCCGTGACTTCCTGATACCGCTGGTTCGTGATGCGCCGCTCCCGCTGGGCAGCGACCACCACCTTCGTCTGCCGCTCGTTGAGCCCCATGCTAGCCAGCACGTCCGCAGTCAGCCAATCCCGCCACAAAGCCTGCACGAACTGCCCGCCTTCCTGCCTGAACTCGGGCTCGGGCAAGCCAGCCTCCCGGCACAGGGCGATCATGTCCAGCGTGCCGGTGCCGGCGCGTTCGATGTAATGGGCGAGGAAGAGTGGTTCGCTGAGAAGCGGATTGCGGGGAATGGACGCGTGCGGTACGCGCAACTGTGCCAGCGTCAGCTCCGGCGGCAGCTCTCCGGGGTTCCAGACCTCCAGTCGGTCGGCAAAGAGCATTACCTGCACACTGGCGCTGCTGGCGTAGTCGCGGTGCGCCACTGCGTTGACGATGGCCTCGGCCACGGCTTCGCGCGGGAGCTCGTACTCGACCGGCGCCTGCGGACCCAGGGCGCGCGTGCCCACGGAGCGGGTGATCTTCGACATCACGAAGTCCACCGCCTGATCCACTAGATCGAACACCGTGCCCTTGTAGACCTGGTAGGACGGGATCGGCTTCTGCACCTCCGTGCCGTGGAAGTGCAGGCACTTGACCTCGGAGGTGACCAGGAAACGTTGCGGGTGACCTGCAAACAAGAGAACGGCGGCATGGCTAGGCTGTCCGCGGTCGAGCAGGTTGAGGTGGGCCAGCGCCTCTGCCGGCGGCGTGTCCTCGCCGAGTGGGTATTTCCGTTCGCGGCGCGCGCTACCGAGGAACCACCGCACCTTCTCCGCGGAGATGTCCTCGAGCGAGGCCTCCGGACAGGCCGACGCATCGAAGGGCCGCCTGCGGAGCTTGCCGGTTCGCTCCAGATGTTCGACAAGGCTGGCGTACAGGGCAGCCGTCAGCTCGGGAATGCCCGTGAACCGGCGGCGAATCAGCTGTCCACCCGCCTTGCTGATGAACGCGCGCATTTTCGGATCACGCCCTTCGTCGGTGGAGCCCTTCACAAAGATGAGCCGGACCTTGTTCCGCGCCGTGGCGGCGTCGAACTCGCGCTCGGTGGGCGAGATCCCCTCAGCATCCTCACTGCCGTACTCGTTGCCCAGGAGTCCCAGGTAGATGGCGCAACGCCCCACTTCATCGAGGTACACGTCATCAGCCCGGCGATCGGATGCCGGCAGATCTTCGAAAAGGAAAACATTGAAGAAGCGCCGCAATAGAGCATCCCCGCGGACGAAATCGCGAACGGTTCTCCGCTCGTCTTGCAGCTCCTTCTGTACACTGCTGATGAAGATGCGATCGCTCATCGGGGCTCCTCGGCTGTGCCGAAGGCGAGTCTGTTGAACGCCTGCATCAGCTGCGGACTGGACTGGCGCGGGCCCTGCCCCGCAGGGGCCGGGAAACTCCAGATCCGACAGCTGCGTGTGGTTGATCCATCACGTTTCGTTCGTCGAATGTGGTGTTCTCCAAAACTCGGGTGATGAGGGAGGTCTTCCCCATCCTTCGTTCGCCCTGGAGAACAACGTTTTGCCCAGACTTGATGCATGCGACGAGATCCTTCAGCAACACGGGCCTGGGGCAGAAGTCCCCTGCGCTGACGACTTGTCCGTACTTGAAGGGATTCATGACGTGCTCCTGTGTTATGCCAACTAGTATAATACACATCGGCACCGCGTCAAGCCCCGACAAGGGGCAGAGACAGAAGCGCGAATGGCAGGGAAACAGCTCTTGACGCCACCCTCGCCGTAAGCCGCCCTCCCCTACTTGGCGAGCCTTTCTCAATAACCACATCAGGGACATCGTGGCGATTGACTTCTTCGTCGTTCAAACCGTACGTAATCAGATCCTCTTTGTCTTCCTCGTGCTTGCCCGCGAACGACGCCGTGTGCTGTACTTTAACGCCACCGCAAACCCGACGGCGGAGTGGACCGTACAATAAATACACACGTTGGCCAGATCAATGTCGAGGCCCAGAAATCACACAGCAGCAATGTGCGCAATGATCTGTCTGAAGAAGTCCCGTGACCACACCTCCAGAGCCCGGCGATCACGGACGAAGGGCGCCACTTCACTGCGTGCTTTTTCCACGTCGAGGTCGTCTACAGCCCGGTGAAGTCGTGTATGCAACCCGTCGAGAGTCAGCTGATCATCTCCGGTGTAGTCGGCCGATTGTCTCATTCGGGATTCGAGGTGGCTGATCCTGACCGCCTGGTGCCGCGCTGCGTACCAGACGAGGTCGTACCAGTCACGCCCCTTCACTCGATTCTTCCACCTGCGGCAGAGAACAGCGTGCAGCTTGCCAGCGAAGAGATCGGGAAGGTTGTATACGCGGAC
>JAGMDA010000165.1 GCA_023128935.1 Candidatus Eiseniibacteriota bacterium
ACATTCACCTTCTATGGGGGGCATGATCCGGAGGACTACCAGCACCGGGTCGGAGATCCTCCGACCGATCTGGAGCTTCACAAGAACTCACCCGGATACCGGCTGATCCTGAACAACGTCCTGTTCCCAGCCGCGAAGAAGAAGGAACGCAAGACCTGATCCCGATCGTCAATCCTACGTGCGGAGAAGGAGAAAGGTAATGAAAAAGACGCAGTCTAGGCTCCCGCTCTGGGATCTCTCAAATGTCTACGGGGGGCTGGAAGCACAGGATTTCCAGGCGGATTTGCAGAAGGCCAAGGGGCAGTTGGATGACCTCGATGGGTTCATTGAAACCCACGGCGTCGGGAAGCTCTCTGCTGCCCCGGAGGACCTGGCCGGCGCGGCTCAAACGCTGGATGGACTAATCCGCCGGATCAATGACGCGCTCAAGCTGCTCGAAACACTGGGTGCCTTTGTATATAGCTTTGTGGCCACCGACTCCTACAACAAAGGGGCCAGCCGTCGGCTGAGCGAGATCGAGCAGCTCGACGTGCGCATGAAGAAGCAGCTGGTTCGCTTGCAAGCCTATGTTGGTTCTCTCGAGCCTGTGATACCAGGGATCTGCAGCCGATCTGCCGTTGCGCAGGAGCACAGGCTGGTTCTGGAAGACCTCGTCGAGAAGAGCCGCTACATGATGGAGACGGAGCTTGAGGATCTTGCCAGCGAGCTGCAGCTTTCGGGTGGCGGGGTGATGTGGAAGCTCCAGGGCAATGTCACCAGTCAGCTCAAGATGCCCTTCGAGCGCGATGGGGAAACCGAGCAACTCCCGATGACCGTGATCCGCAACTTGGCCTACGATCCGAGCGAGGAGATCCGCCGGCGTGCCTATGAGGTAGAACTGGAGGGCTGGAAATCGATTCGAGAGCCGGTCGCCTTTTCGCTGAACTGCGTCAAGGGTGCCGCTGTCACACTGGCGCGGCGCCGGGGACATGACGATGTTCTTGATGCTGCCTGCAAGCGCAATCGGATAGACCGGGAAACCCTGGATGCCCTCCTGGGCTCAATCCGCGAGGCCTTCCCCGTTTTCCGGCGCTACCTGAGCAGTAAGGCGCGCAAGTTAGGTAAGAGCAACTTGCCCTGGTGGGATCTGTTTGCCCCCGTCGGCAAGCTGAATCTTACCTATTCCTGGGAGGAGGCCACAGACTTCATCGAAGAGCAATTCGGGCGCTTCAGCCAGGAACTGACTGATTTCGCGCACAGAGCCTTCCAGCAGAACTGGATCGATGCCGAGCCGCGGGATGGCAAGCGCGGCGGGGCTTTCTGTATGGGCCTTCCCAAGGTTGAGGAGAGCCGGATTCTGGCAAACTTTGACGGCAGTTTCGACGGCATGATCACGCTTGCTCACGAACTAGGCCACGGCTTCCACTCCCATTGCCAGAAGGGCCTGCCCCGGCTGCGCAGTGGGGCGCCCATGTGCCTGGCCGAGACGGCCTCGATCTTCTGCGAGACACTTGTCTTCGAAGCCGCCCTGAAGTCAGCTGCTCCCGAAGCTCAACTCTCGATCCTCGATAACCAGCTCCTCGGTGCGACACAGGTGACTGTGGATATTTTCTCTCGCTTCCTCTTCGAGTCGGAAGTAATCAAGCGGCGTGAGAAGGCGGAACTCAGTGCGGACGACTTCTGTGAGATCATTCTAGATGCCCAGAAACAGGCCTATGGCGACGTATTGGACCAGAACCACTTGCATCCCTACATGTGGCTACTCAAGCCGCATTATTACTATGGCGATCTCAACTTCTACAACTTCCCTTATGCCTTTGGGCTCCTCTTCGGGCTGGGTGTCTACGCGCTCTATCAGAAGGAGGGCGAAAGCTTCATCCCACGCTATAGGGACCTGCTGCGCAATACCGGCGCGGGGAAAGCCGCCAACCTGGCCAGCCAATTCGGGATCGACATCCGCTCGACCGATTTCTGGAAGAGTAGCTTGAAGGTGGTCGAGGCACAGGTGGATCGCTACTGCGCACTGGATGGTTGTTAGACCTGTTTCGGTAGTGCACCGCGCAAGCCCTTAGCCCTAAGGGCTACCCGTTCTCTCTGGCAAACTCCTTCATGTACGCGGCTGCTTTCTCGACGGCCTCCATGGGGCAGGAGTTATACGCTGAGATGCGGATGCCTCCCACCGAGCGGTGGCCCTTGAGCCCAAGCATGCGCTGCTCCAGACCGCCGGCCACGAACTTCTTCTCCAATTCCTCTGAAGGAAGGCGGAAGACGATGTTCATGAATGAGCGGCTGTCCTTGGCGACGGGCGCGCGGAAGAAGCCGGGGTTCTCGTCGATCGTACTGTAGATTATGGAAGCCTTCTTCCGATTGTGCTCCTCGACCTTCTTGAGACCTCCGATTTCCTTCATATAGGCAAGAACATTGCGCAGCATATAGATATTGAAACAGGGGCAGGTGTTGAACATGGAGTTCTTGTCAACGTGCGTTTTGTACTTGAGCAGCGTGGGGTTCTCCGCCTTGCACTGAGCCAGGACGTCGTCGCGCAGAATGGCGATGGTCACACCAGCGGGCCCCACGTTCTTCTGTGCGCCGGCATAGATCATCCCGAATTGTTTGACGTCAAACGGCCGCCACATGAAATCTGAAGACATGTCGCAGAGCAAAGGCACATTGCCCGTTTCTGGGAATGCGTGGAACTGCGTACCTTTGATCGTGTTGTTGCTCGTCATGTGTACATAGCGCGCACCTGGCGAGAGCTTCAATTCATCCTGCTGCGGGATCCGCATGAGCTTTACCGTCTCACCGTCAAACGCGATGTTCACTTTGCCGAATAGCTGCGCTTCGGCGATGGCTTTCTTCGACCAGGTGCCCGTGTGGATGTAGTCTGCGGTCTGATCCTGTGAGAGAAGGTTCATGGGGATCATGGCGAACTGCAGGCTTGCGCCACCTGTGAGAAAGAGGACGTGGTAATTGTCGGGCAAGTCAAGGAGTTCACGGATGAGACCGATCGTCTCATTGTGGAGTGCATCATACTCCTTCGAGCGGTGGCTGGTCTCCATAACGGAGGTTCCAGTGTTTTCCCAGTCGAGCAACTCCCTCTGGGCCCTCTCGAGTGCTGGAATGGGGAGGACAGCGGGGCCGGGAAAGAAGTTGTATGCGCGTGCCATTTTAGATCTCCTCTTCTGGTCATCCACTATAGTGTTCTTCCAGGATCTCGATGATGATATCTCCAATGCGCAGCAGATTCTCCTTGGACGAGGCTCCGATGTGCGGGGTCATGAAAACGTTCGGGGCCTTGAGGAGTGGCGATGTATCAGGCGGGGGATCGCTTTCCCACACATCCGTGCCGTAAGCGCGCAGCTTGCCGCTTGCGAGGGCCGCGACCACGTCGGCATCATTGATCACCTTGCCGCGCCCGGTGTTGACGATAATTACACCATCCTTCATCTTCGCGATCAGGGCGGTGTTGACCATGGCTTTGGTCTCGTCAGTGAGAGGAGTGTGAATCGAGATGAAGTCGGCTTGTGCCACCATGTCATCGAGAGGGAGCAGCTTGGCATGGTCAGATTTCTGTACGTATTTATCATAGGCAATGACGTGCATGCCAAAGGCCTTCGCGCGGATGGCGACCTCGGTGCCGATTCTGCCAATGCCGAGCAATCCAAGTGTTTTCTTGAAAAGCTCGGTGCGCTTCAGCTGCTTCTTATCCCATTTGCCTGCTGACATTGTCACATGGCCTTCGATGAGACGGTTGGGAATGGCGATGAGATGGGCGCAAGCTAGTTCGGCAACTGCTACACTAGATGCAGCGGCTGTGTTGAAGACCTTGATGCCGCGGCTCTTTGCGTATGGTTGATCCACATTATCGAGACCCACACCACCGCGGATGATCATCTTGAGCGCGGGCGCGGAATCGATATACTCCTGTGTGCACTTAGTCTTGCTGCGGATCAGGACGACCTCGATTGTGGAGAGCTGGCCCTTATCTTCCGTGACTTCGCCGAACTTCTTCAGGCGATCAGGAAGAGACGGATCGAATGCATCTGAGATCAGGATCTTCATGACACCTCCTTAGGGCTCGCAGACTGAAAGCAACTAATCCTCCAACGGCCGGACAATGAGACCGGATCTGAGCTTCGGTTCGAACCAAGTGGATTTGGGTGGCATCACCTTGCCAGCATCCGCTACGGATATGAGCTGCTCAATGCTCGTCGGATAAAGGGCGAAAGCCACCGCCCAGTCTCCGCCGCACCTGCGCTCCAGCTCATCTGTACCGCGGATTCCGCCCACGAAATCGATCCGCTTGTCCGTGCGAGGATCCTCGATCCCCAGCACCGGATGCAAGAGATTGTCTTGGAGGATGGCGCAATCGAGCGCTGCCACCGGGTCCCTCGCGGGATAGGAGCCAGCCCTGGCGGCCAGGCGGTGCCATCTAGCGCCCAAGAACATCCCGAAGCACTTCGGCCGATCCGGCTCGGGAGCTGTAGCCGGAGACACCTCGAAGACCTCGGTCAGCGCAGCGAGGAAGTCCTCGGGCTCCCTTGCGTTGAGGTCCTTCACCACGCGGTTGTAGGCCATGATTTTCATCTGATCGTGCGGAAAGATCACCGCGAGGAAGAAGTTGTACTCCTCGGTGCCCTGGTGTGCTTGATTGTCATCGCGGCGCATGGCCCGCACGCGGGTGGCCGAGGCGCTCCTGTGGTGCCCGTCGGCAATGTAAAGAGGGGAAACCTTCTCAAAGGTCCTGGTCAACCGCTCGATTTCCTCGCTCTTGCGCACCACCCAGAGGGTGTGCCCGATACCGTCATCACTCACGAAGTCGTATTCCGGCTGGCCGGCCCGGATCGCGTCCACGATCCCGTCCACCTCGTTGCTTGCGTGATAGGTGAGGAATACCGGCCCGGTATTGGCGTCCAGAGCGTTCACGTGGCGCGTGCGATCGTCCTCCTTGTCCGGGCGAGTGAACTCATGCTTCTTGATGAGCCCCTGTTCGTACTCATCCACGCTGGCGCCGGCAACCACGCCGGCTTGGACATGATTGCCCATGCGCTGCTGGTAGATGTAGAAGCACGGCGTCTCCTCGCGGATCAACGCGCCCCGCTGAATCAGCCGGCGGAGGTTCTCGGCGCCCTTTTCGTAAACCCTGGGATCGTAGGGATCGATGCCCGGCTCCAGGTCGATTTCGGGCTTGATGACGTGAAGAAAGGAAAGGTCGTTCCCACGGGCCGTCTCCCGCGCTTCACTGCTGCTCATGACGTCGTAGGGGGGTGAGGCAATACTGGGCGCCAAGTCAACTTGTGGTCTCCAGGCTCTGAATGGCCGAATGCTAGACATCTTGCTCCTCTCGTGGGTGATTCAGCTCCTGATCGATCACCGGCCGCCGATAATATCATAGTGTTACGCCCGAGTGTCACTGCCTCCTGCAGGCCGGGATGCGGCCAGATGCCTTGGAGCATCATGGCCGGAGGGGACCTGGCAGGAAAGCTTGACACTACAGTACTGAGACGCCCAAGATCCCCCCTGCGGCGCTTGCTGCACAGGAGCACTGGATCGCACAGGGGGTGCGATGGGGTGGGGGAGATGACCCTGGAGAGGCACTGCGCCTCTTAGGGTTGTTCTCAGATGGGGAGGGGAGGCATGGACAGTGAGTTCACCCTGCCACAATGCAAGAAGTGTCAGAATGGGGTTTTGATTCCGCTTTCCGATTATGGCCGCGATGGGGCACCCATTAAATTCAAGGCGTGGGTATGCAACAATCCCGAGTGTGGCTTCAACATCCGGATTGACAACGGCGAGATCAGCTACGGGCGCACTATCGGATACTCCAGCAAGTAGGAGATTCTCGTCCGTCGGACGGAAGAATCCCACCACTGCACGCATTCTCGCGTCTGCGGTCCAGCAAAGTATGCACGCCCGGGATGTGGTGGAACTATGATCCGCGCTGTTATCTTTGACCTCGACAACACGCTGACCGATTTCGTCAAGATGAAGGACAGGGCCATCATATCCGCGGTTGAGGCCATGTTCGACATGGGCCTGCCCCTGTCGCCTCAGGACGCCCGGGAGAGCATCTATGCGATCTATGATCGCGAAGGGATCGAGTACCAGTACGTCCTGGACCAACTGCTGCGGGATCTCTACGGGCATGTTCCGCCCGCCATCCTAGCGGCTGGCATCATTGCCTACCGCAGGGCCAGGGACTCGATTCTGGTGCTCTATCCCCACGTGAAGCTCACACTGGTGGAACTGATCCGGCGCGGGATCCGCCTGGCGGTTCTATCCGATGCGCCCAGTCTTCAGGCATGGCAGCGCCTGCATCATCTTTCGCTGCAGCACACATTCGATCACGTCATCACCTTTGACGACACTGGCCAGCGCAAGCCATCACCGGCTCCCTTTCGCAAGGCGATCGATCTTTTGGGGATGCCGCCGGCTGAGCTGCTGATGGTGGGCGATTGGCCCGCGCGGGACATGCGGGGCGCCGCCGGGCTGGGGATCCAGACCGTTTTCGCGCGCTACGGAGATACCTTCCAAACGAAGCACTCCGGGGCTGACTTCGAGATTGACGACATCATCGAATTGCTTGACGTACTCGACGAGCTGAACGCGGGAGGAGACGCGGGATGAGGTTGGTCACATCACTTCAGATGCGCGAGTGCGACCGCCGGACGATTGCTGGTGAGAACCTCCCCGCGCCCACCGATGGCCTGTTTCTCATGGAGCGGGCCGGGCTGGGTATCTTCACGGCCATCAGAGGCCACTGCCGGCACCTGTCTCAGCGGCCCGTTCTGATCTTCTGCGGCCGAGGCAACAACGGTGGCGACGGCCTGGTTGTCGGGCGCCTGCTGCAGCAGCGGAATCTCTGGCCCAGCCTCTTTCTCCTGGCCGAGCCACACCAGCTCTCTCCCGACGCTGCCGTCCAGTACGAGCGCTACGTTAGGGCTGGGGGGCGGGTGCGGATTGTGCCGGAGGAGGGCGCATTGGAAAGCTTGGTAGCTTCAGAGCTGCGTGCATCAAGCCGGCAGCGTCCGATCCTCGTCGATGCCCTGCTGGGCACCGGGAGCCGGGGGGCGCCTCGTGGCGTCCTCGGCAGCTGTGTCGAGCTGATCAATCAGCTGCGTGATAAGCGCGACGCCGAAGTCGTCGCCGTGGATCTGCCGACGGGCATCAATGCCGATACTGGCGCAGTGGCTGGTAAGGCTGTTGTGGCGCAGCTGACCGTTACGATGGCCTATGTAAAGGCTGGCTTTCTGCGCTACCCAGCCCGGACCCATCTCGGGCGCGTCCAGGTGGTGGACATCGGCATTCCGCACTCCGTGGAGGAGGACGTGGGATTGCCGATTGCTCTCATGACACTGGAAGAGGCAACTCGGCTTCTGCCGCATCGGGCGCCCGACGTTCACAAGGGCGGCGTGGGCAAGATCCTCATTGTGGGGGGCTCGCCAGGGCTGACCGGCGCGCCCGCGATGGCCGCCATGGCGGCCCTGCGCGCAGGTGCCGGGCTGGTTACGGTGGCCTTGCCTCGGGGGCTCAATCCGGCCCTAGAGGCAAAGCTGACGGAGGTGATGACGCTCCCCTGTCCCCAAACAGCTGCGGGATCGCTGGCATCCACGGCCGCCAAGACGATCCTCGCGCGCGCCGGGAGCACGGATGTCTGGGTCCTGGGGCCTGGGTTAGGGCGGGAGGGAGCGGCGCTGGAGCTGGTTCGCGCTCTCCTGGGCCGGCTTAGGGGGGCCATGGTGCTGGATGCCGATGCCCTGTTTGCCCTCGGGGTGGACAAGTGGTGGCGGCCCGAAGGTGTGCCGCCAGCTATTCTCACACCCCATCCAGGCGAGATGGCCCGCCTGCTGGGGGTGGATTTGTCCCAGATGAGCGATCCTCCCTGGGATGTCGCATCCTCCTACGCGCGGCAGCGCCGTTGTGTTTTGGTCCTGAAGGGTGCCCCCACTGTCGTGGCCTCCCCGGCAGGGGATGTCTGGATCAATCCCAGTGGAAACGCAGGGCTGGCGACTGGCGGCAGCGGGGATGCACTTGCTGGCGTGATCGCCGCCCTCTTGGGACAGGGTCTGGAGCCGGTTGAGGCGGCTCGCCTGGGGGTTTTCCTGCACGGCTTGGCAGCCGATTGTGCCCTGCCCGGAGCAGGCCTCGCGGGTCTTCTGCCCACCGATCTGATTGCATCACTTCCGCAGGCCTGGGGCCTGGTGCAGGCGGGGACCTCGCCGACCGGCGGCGAAGGGGCTTGGATCCGCGAGAATTGGTACCGGATCGGGGGGAACTGATCCCGCCCTCCCAGGCCATTGGCATCTGCGCTCGAGAATTATGGCCGCATCAGGGCGAGGGCCAGCGAAAAGCCCACACTTGAACACATCTCACCTTCAAGAGATTCCCTCAATCCACCGAAAACCTGATTAGGGGCTTCCTAGGTTGCCCCCCGCGCGCACTCCTCGGGGAAGTGAGGGGACTGATCTGTCTTGCCGCCTTGCGGGAGATTGGGCGGAAGGCGAGGCAGCCAAACACGAGAGCTTGAGAATGGACGAGCAGATCCTTGAGCAGACCCAGCAGCGGCCCGAAACCCAGGCCTTTGAGGCCTTCATGAGTGCCCTGAAGGCCGTCGCGTTCTACCCTCAGGGCAATCCGATCCGCGAGCGGATGGTCGAGACACTCCATCAGAACCTTGCCGCGTGCATTACGGAACCCGAGGGCGTGCAGCTGAGCCTGCGGACAGAGGATGTCTTCCTGGGTGAGACATCAGTGCTGACGCGCGGCGGAGATGGGTGGGACATGATCGTCCGGCTTTTCGAATCCGGCTTGCGGAACTTGACTTTCCTGCCTGGCTTGATCTGCGAGGAACTTCAGATGCTCCTGCATCTCCTCGCGCGCACGGTGCGGGGCGAGCTGAATCCCACGGATGAGGACCTCTCGGTGCTGCTCTGGGAGATGGATCTGCCAGCAGTGGCCTACCGGGTGACCGAAGCGGCGGAAGAGCAGCTCCCGGTCAGTCTGGGAGATGCAGTTTCCCAGGAGGAGGTGTCGGAAGATCCCGAGCTGTGGGAAGGGTTACATCCGCTCGAGCGCTACGTCGCGGCCGCTGGCGGTCTCGAGGAGACCGATCTTGATGCCCGGACCTTCCAGGTGGACGAAGAGGAACTCGCCTGCCTGCGGAATTCTGCAAAGCAGGAGGGGCGCCAGCTGCGGCCCAAGCTGCTCGTTGTCCTGGTTGAAATGATCATGCTGGATATGCCCGCAGTAGAGTTCGGTCGCGTCTTGACTCTCCTGCGGGGTTATACCCTGGATCTCCTGCAGCAGGGTAGATTCAAGATATTTGGCTGGGTGATTCGCCGGCTTGGAGAGCATGTGGGAGCATTGGGTGTCGATTGCGGAGTAAAAGTAACAGAGGTTGCCAAGGAGCTAGTTGGTGTGGAGGCTGCCCAGCGTGCTCTGGGAGCCCTGGAGTCCGGGCGGTGTGATGACGAGCAAGATGCCCTGCTTTTCCTGAGCCAGCTTGATCCACCGGGGCTGGTACTGCTCCTCAGGGCATCCGCCGAGGAGCGGGTCGAGAATGGGGGCGCAGACTGCAGTGAAATCGTCGTCAAGGCTCTGGCACAGGTTGCTACCCGGCGGCCCGAGGCGCTACTGGATCATATCGAGATCCTCACTGAAGAACACCTGCGACTGCTTGCGGGGATCTTGCCAAACCCCTTGCCACCTGAGCAGGCGGAGTATTGGGACAACCGGCTCAGTCCTCTGTTCACAAACGGTGATCCAGGAATCCGCGCCGGATTGCTCCGGTTCCTATTCGTTCTACGCCCCCCGGATCTGGAGCGGCGGTTGCTGTACGCACTTGACGATGAGGATTCAGGGGTGAGGCAGACTGCCGCTGAACTGCTGGGCGCCGGTTTCGGCGAACGCGCGCTCCAACCGCTTCTCCAGGTTCTGCTCGGTCCTGGCTTCGAGAAGCGCGACATCGAGGAACAGTCAGTCTTCTACGAGGCCCTGGCCCGGTCCTCACCCGAGGAGGTGTTTCCTCTACTAGAGAAGACTATCTGCCGGCGCAGCTGGCTGGCCCCTCAGCATCGGCGCGTTCAGAAGATCTGTGCGCTGCGTGCGCTGGGGCTAATTTCGATCGAGAAGGCGGGGCCGCTCCTGATGAAGTACAGGAACTCGCACGATCACCTCCTGGCCGAGGCGAGCCGGGAAGCCTTGGATCGGCACCGTCGCAGAGTCCAGGGAACGTCGGGGAGGGGGAGATCAGCGGCTTGATTCGGGAGGCATGTCCATGGCAGCTATGAGGGAGCCATCCAAGCGGGAGGTGCGTTTGGATGGGCAGCGGGGGGCGCCGAGTCGGGGCCGACCGGCGCGGAATCCGTTTTCCCAGGACACCCCTGGGGCACGCCTCCTGCGCAATTTCCATGCCAGCTGGAGGGCGTTGGTACTGCGTGGAGTGGCGGATCCAGCCTTCCGCAAGGCCCTTGACAAACTGCGCGCCGCTGTTGCCGAGATATGGGAAGAGGGCCAGACCGCCCGCCTAGTCCGTCATGGCAGCGGTCTTCTTGCTTGTGATGAGATCCTCTCCCCATACACGTCTGGGAACCTGCTGGCGCACTTGGTGGCCGAGGAACTGGAGGGGATGTCTCTGGCGGGCATTTCCTTCATCGGTCCCTGGGATGATGCCGAAGTGGCACGCTTCCTCCAGCTCCTTGAGACCTGGCGCCGGTCGAAAACCCCCCAGGAGACCCGGGTTGAGGAAATGGATGCCATGGGCATCCATGGCGTCGTGCTCGCGGAGCCTGAATCGGATCAGGACCTGGCAGAGCCATCCAGCGGATGGGATGTGGTGGCTGAGTTGGGGGAACTCCGCCGGCGCGCCCGGCAGACCTTCTTCCACGCGCTACGCTTCTCACGATGGAGCATGCGCAGCATGAGCGGGGAGTCTCTGTCTCAGCTTCGCCGAGCACGCCAGGTCGTCCATGAGATTATCGACAGGCTGGTCGAGGAGGAATTTTCCCTACTGGCCCTGACCGCCCTCAAGGCCTTTGATGTGCAGACCTTTCTCCATTCCGTGAATGTCTGCATCCTTTCAACCTCCCTCGGGCAGCGGTTGGGGTTGAACAAGCGGGAACTCTCCGAACTGGGCATGGCGGCCCTCTTCCATGACCTGGGCAAGATGACCGTGCCCAAGCCGGTCTTGAGAAAACCAGGTACCTTCAGCCCCTCGGAATGGGAAATCATGCGGATGCACCCTCTGGAAGGGGTGCGAACCCTCCTGCGGGCCAAGGTGCTCACAGATCCGCTCATCAAGATCATGCTGGTTGGGCTGGAGCACCACATGCGTTTCGATTTGCAGGGATACCCACGGATGAACGATAAGTGGGAAATCGGAGTCCTGAGCAGGATTGTGAGCATTGCCGATTGCTATGATGCCATGATTTCCTCCCGTTCATACCAGGACGAACGTCTAACCCCCCATCGAGTAATGCTGCACATGTTGGGACGCAGCGGGAAGAACTTCGATCCCAACCTTATGCGGCTGTTTGTGTGCTTGATGGGCCTCTATCCAGTGGGCAGCCTGGTCGAGCTCGGAACCGGGGAATTGGCTGTGGTCGTGGCCACCGATCCAGAGGATCCCGTTTCGCCCGTAGTCCGCCTGATCCAGGATGTCGGTGGTCAGCGGCTCGATCCCGCCGATCTGAAGCTGGTCAACCTTTCAGATCACGACCTCGGATCACTGGGCACCGACCGGATCGTCAAGGCCCTGGATCCCGTCGAGGTCGGCGTGGAGTTGGCGGACTATCTGCTGTGAGTTCACTTGAGACCTGAGTCCCTTGCACGGGCCTGGTGGCCCACCTGGGCCTGGCCGGTAGAGCGTTGTCACGGGCCAATCCGGTAACTGCCTGTTCTGCAGCTCCTTACACCTGTG
>JAGMDA010000166.1 GCA_023128935.1 Candidatus Eiseniibacteriota bacterium
AGGAGGACATGCCCTACGAGGCGGACGACAGCATCCCCTGTCCGGGAGCCACATATCCACCGATTGCGGAGATCAGCGCCGTCCATGATGTGGGCAGCTCGGTCAGCCAGATCAAGCAAGCGATCTATGATCACGGCCCCGTGTCGGCCACGATGATGGTCTATGACGATCTGGTGCCCTACGAGGGTGGTTGCTACGAGCACGCCTGCTACGGCGAGCTCAACCACGCCATCACACTGGTCGGGTGGGACGACTCCTACTGCGGCGGACAGGGCGCTTGGATCATGAGGAACAGCTGGGGAACAGACTGGGGCATGGGCGGTTATGCCTACATCCAGTACGACGCCGCGTGCATCGGAGGATACCCCACCTATGTCGATTACCTCCCGGTCACGAATCTGCTCGGGATCAACCACCAACCACTGGAGGATACTGAGAACACCGCGGAGCCCTACGAGGCTTTTGTGGAGATCATCAGCACGGGAGGTAGCGTAGATCTTGGGGCCAGCTTCATGGCCTATTGCATCAACTTCGGCGAGTGGATCACAGTGGCGTTCGAGTCCGCCGGTGGGCAGGATGAGTACGTCGCGTACATCCCCGCACAACCCGCCGGCACTTGTGTGTCCTACTACCTGCACGCTGAGGACACCGTTGGGAACTCGAAGACCGTGCCGATGTGGGCCCCCGAAGAGATCTACGCCTTTATCGTCGGGACTGTGGAACCGATCCTCTTCGATGACTTCGAGGTTGCATCCGGCTGGACTGCGGGTGCACCGGGTGACAACGCCACGTCAGGTATCTGGGAAAGAGCCGATCCGGAGCACACGTCAAGCAGCGGGCGAACTGTACAACCCGAGGATGATCACACCCCGGCCCCCGGGCACTACTGCTTCGTGACCGATGGCCGCGCTGGATCTGGTGCCGGGTCTTATGACGTCGACGGCGGGCGGACCACTCTTCTCTCGCCCGTCTACGATCTCAGTGCCTACGCACTGGTGGTCGTCGACTACCGGCGCTGGTATACGAACCGCAGGGGTGCCAATCCGTACGAGGACATCTGGGAGGTGAGTGTGCGCTCGGGCGCCTCTGATTGGGTGGCGATCGAGTACACGACGATCTGCCGCGAGAACTGGAGCCACCAGATTCACGTGCTGAACAATTTCACAGAGCTAGGTCCAGAGGTGCAGCTGCGCTTCGTGGCCTCCGATGAAGGCGAGGGCTCACTAGTCGAGGCTCTGGTGGATGACTTCGAGATGCGCGGGGTTCTGCAGAGCTTCTCCGACATCCCGGATGCCGGCCGCGAGCCGCTCGCGCAGGTTCGTGCAGTCAGTCTGACGGTCTCGCCCAGCCCGTTTGCCGCGCGGACGAGCGTTTCGTTCTGCCTGCCCAGTGCGGGACCGGCGCAGCTCAAGGTCCTGGACTGCGCGGGGCGCCAGGTGCGTCTGTTGCACGCGGGCCTGATGCCCGCCGGCTGGCATCACCTGGTCTGGGATGGTCGGGACAGTCACTTGCGGGCCCTGCCCTCGGGCAGCTACTACTTGCAGGTCACAGCGCAAGGCAGCTCTGCAACGCGTGGCCTACTGCTCCTCAGATGAGGGGCGTGACGCACTGGTGATCGTTAATCCACAGGGCATCGGCGCGCGTCAGCGGCGCGATGCTCAGGGCGGGCCTGCGTGCCCAACAGCCTCCTGTACATCCTCCAGATTGGAGTTTCTGTGAAGCATAAGATATTAAATGCAAAATAGAACGAACAAGTTAGGGTATGTGATTTTACCGTTAGCATTTTTGGTGGGCGCACAACAAGCCTGTGGAACTACAGGACTCTATACTGCTGTGGGCACAGACAACCAAGTTAAGGTAGGCGCTGCTCTTGATCTCACTGGAAACAAAAAAGATGGCGAAGGTAAGGACAATGCTGTTGATGGCCAACTCCATCTCAGCCTAGTGTATGATTCAACCCAGGAGAATCCTTCGATCCGTTTTGGTCAGGGTCTAGGCTTGGAGAGGATGCTGGGAAATTCTGCAGTGGGTATCAGGGGAGAGGGTCTCTTGATACTACTACTTGAATCCAGAAGGACAGGTGAGCTGGGCGGACTCATACTCGATGCCAGGCTGGGTGCTTTTGGCTGGACCGCGATTTATGGCAGGCTCAACGGTCAGCTGGAATAGACTATAGGCTGATTGAAGAAGAGCTTTCTGCAAAGGTCGGATTCAGGCTTAATCTAGTAGGTTGATGCCCTGCAGCGTGAGCCGAGTTTCGGCTGGATCGAATTGCCGGGCACTCGGGGGAAGTATGGGGGAAGATGCAGCGTTGGCGCCTTCCCCCTTATCTTGCTACCAATCGCGACGGCGGCCACCGCCTCCGCCCCCGCGGTTCTCTCGTGGCTTGGCGAGGTTGACCTTTAGATTCCGACCCTTGAAGTCCTGCCCGTCAAGACTCTGAATCGCCTTCTGGGCATCCTCGGCCTGTTCCATCTCCACAAAGCCGAAACCACGGGGCCGACCTGTTTCTCGGTCCGTGATCACCTTGGCGGAGACGACCTCGCCCTGGGCCCCGAACAGATCCCGGAGTTCGTCCTCGCTCACATCAAAGGGGAGATTGCCGACATACAGATTACTGCTCATGCTTGAACACCTTTCCTTTGGACAACGCTTCGCCGCATCGAACACTCATCCATTCACGAACGATTGACCTGAGAACACCCTCCGGGGGACACCGGCAGAAGCGCTGGACCCTTGCTCCTTCTTCAATCCCAGGGGAGTACCCACGAGAGAGGGAAAGGCTTTCGATTCAGCAGGATCTTGACCTGGCAGACCCAGGGTGCGGATTGGAATAGGCCGGTAATACATTTCCTTCCGAGCCATGAACTCAGGCTTTCAGTGCCGTTCCGGTAGACCGCAACGTACAATTCCGCATACACAGTACGTGTTTCGCGCCGGGATGTCCACTCTTTTCTGTCTGCATGCGATATAGTCGTGCGCGAGGCATCCAACGTCTTGCCCACGCAGCAGTTGGCCTCGTGGCGTCACGGCAAGGGAAGTCCCGTGTCCGTTCCGAAACCCCCGTATGCATCCACTGACATAGCGGGTTCGAGGACCACGACCGACTCGGCG
>JAGMDA010000167.1 GCA_023128935.1 Candidatus Eiseniibacteriota bacterium
GACTACGCCATCACGAACGCGGATCAGCAGGTCAATCGCATTGACGCCGACGGGAGCTATTCGGTCTGGTACGTTCTGGCCGCCTGGTGGGACCCGCAGGAATTCTGCGCCGTTGAGTTTGGCCTGGGCAACTACAACGCTTCCATCTATCCGATCGACGGATACGGCCCATGCTATGCGACCGTCGGCTTGGAAATCCCGACCGGCGATTGGCCTGAGCCCAACACGGGAATCGTCGTGAGCGATGTGGGCGGTGGTTGGTCCGGCAACTACCTGCCCGTCTACTTCTTCGGGGGCTATGCCTATGAGGGCGAGACGAAGATTCCTTTCACGGTAAACCCTGCAGCCACACCCTTCGCTGGGTTTGTCACATGTGAAGCGCCTATCCCTACGATGTTCCCTACGACCTGCCTTCCGATCATGGGCATCAATGTCGATGGCGACTCGCTTTGCATTCCCTTAGCTCCACCTCCGCCCGATTCTAGCGTCTGCTGCGTGGGTCCCAATTGCTACCTTCTCGAGAGGGAATCCGATTGCCTTATAATGCAAGGCACTTGGCACCCCGGCTTGCATTCCTGCGATCCCAATCCCTGTGTGCACGTCTGCTGCATCAATCAAGACTGCGTGCTGACCTTTAGTCAGGCCGAGTGTGAGTTGATGGGCGGCCACTACTTCCCCGAGTGGAGCAGCTGTGATCCTAACCCATGCCTCCCCAGCGGGCTGCTAGACAACACGCGGCCGACTGCGCGTTTCATACTCGGGGGGAATCGACCGAACCCCTTCAAGGGAGAAACGGTGATTCCTTTCACACTGCCGATCGCCTCTCGAGTTGAGCTCAAGATTTTCAATGCCGCCGGACAGGTGGTCAGGACGTTAGTGGATGACATCCGTCCTGCTGGCTACCACCAAGTTTCCTGGCACGGGCGGGATGCCGAGGGAGTTAGCGTATGTTCAGGTGTCTACTTCGCTCACCTTAGCACAGAGGGATTCTCTGCGACGCGCATGATGATTGTCTTTGAGTAGTCCCCCCCGGGCATGTATTTGGTGAACCAGATTTCGTTCGCCATACTCCCCCGCACGTGTCCGAGCGCACATGCCCAACTGCACGTGCCCGAGCGCACGTGGCCGAGCGCACGTGGCAAGACCTACTCACTTCCCTTACCGCAAAACCGTCACCTTCCGCGTTAGGTCCACGCCGCTGACCGAGAGGCGGCAGTAGTAGCTGCCCGCACTCACCAGCCCGCCGGCGGCGTCGCGGCCATCCCAGTTCACCTGGTGTTCACCTGGCCCGAAGGGACCGACAGCGAGAACGCGGATTAAGCGGCCCGTGGCATCGAATAGAGATAAGTTTCCTTGGGTGGCCTCCGGTAATGCGAAGCGCAGGATCATCTCGGAATCCCCGATACCATTAACCCCGCCCGTGGCCATGGGATTCGGGCGCGCGGGGAAGAGGAGCGGACGGATCATTGTCTGCGGTTGCACTTCTTCTCTATCCAGCGCCGAGGGGGGCGTTGTGCACACGCGCACATCGTCAATGTACCAGCCTTCATCCACGGCCGCGCCGTCACTGCCGAATGCCCAACGCAGTTTGACGAGCCCTGCATAGCTCGAGAGATCGACGATCACTTCCGTCCAGTCCTGCTGGCCGGACCAGACCGGCGTTTCCGCGGGGAACGGCCCCAGCGTGCTGCCATCCCTGATCAGGTAGGGATAGCCACCCTCCGGTGTGAGTGGCTCCCAGATCGATCCGCCGTCGGTCGAGATTTCCAGAAGCCCGCCATCGTAGCAGTGATCCGGATGAGCCTGGCTCGTCTCGGCGCTGATCCAGTGCCAGAAGGCCAGGTGCGCGCCTGCAGGGAGATCGAACTCAGCCGTTTCCAGAATGGCGTAGAGGAGGTTCCCATAGTCGCCGGCACCAGCACCACCGCACTTCCAACTCATCTCGCCCTCGGGCGTGTGGTTGCGATAGGTCTCCAGATGCCACTCGTCATTCCAGCTGCCCGGGCCGGCGTAGTGGGCCCAGGAGGCTGCGCCCATTTCCATATCGTCTGCAAAGATCTGACCCACGGCAAAGACGAACTGCAGCGCCGCCTGGTAGTACTCGGGACCGATCAAATGCAATCGCAGATAGTGCGAGTAGATCTCAGGGCAGGTGAGGGAAACCTCAACTGTGAACCCCCCTTCCACGACTCCCTGGCCCGCCTGAAGCACTCCCAGCGGATGGGGTGTTCCATCAGGCATGAAGTAGCTTGAGGCAGTGCCCAGGACGGCCTCTACATTTGGCGAATCGCTACTGCCCTGGTTGTCGATGGCCAGGGTGAGTTCGAGAGTTTCTCCCGGATTGGGGATGCCATCGCCGTTGCCGCCCAATGTATCGTCTATTTCGACGACCCCCACCAAGTAGGCGGGTGCATGCGCGGTGAGCTCAAACCCCAGGGTGCCGGGGTCTTCGCTGACATCCAATGTGAACTCCAAGAGCTCGCCATCCGGTACGACGTAGGTCACGTGGAAGACAAAGGGCTCGGCATTGCTCCCGGTCTCGCCTGACGGAATCGCTCCGAAATAGGCTATGCTCACCGGGAGCCCTATGTAGGCCGACTCGATGGAGATTGTACCCGTTACATCGCTGGCATCTTCCATACCCATATTGAGCAGTGAAAGCGTCAGCTCAATCGTCTCTCCGAATTCAATCACACCATCGCCGTCGCCGTGTGAGGCTCCTTCCATGTCATCATCGATCATGACCTCATCAAGGATCAGGTAAACACCCTCCAGATTCCCATAGAGATTGAGGACATCACCCAGCTCAGGCGGTGTGCTGCTATATTGGGGATTCTCAGCCGCGGTATCGTGTTCCTCTGCATAGATAAACGCCTCATGCATCGAGACGATGCCGTCGCTGTTCGTGTCCGCATCCACCGGGTTCCCGTACGGGTCCGACCAGGCAACGGCTGAGGTCCAGTAGTAGACGAACTCGTCCCAGATGTAGTCGGGCGGCATGGCCCAGGAAGACTGGTCATAGCGCGAGGCGGAGGCGAGGACCCGCCCGTCGGTCTCGAGGTTGTCGATCATTCCACCGCTGAAACACTGCTCGAATACGCCGATTACAGTCTCGCAGGGAAGCGCATCCACATAGTCAGCCAGCTCATAGTCCTGCAGCTCTTCCCAGTTCCAGAGGTTGAGGTAGGTGTCCCAGCCACCGTTACTGCCCCCATGATCCGTGGTGAAGATGAAGAGCTGGTCACCCGTCGTTAGGACTGTGACAAGCTCATTGAAGACCAGTTCGATATACTCACGCGTCGCTGGGTACTGAATATCATCATCTCCGTCGCCGTCTAGATCAGGCGGGGAGTTGGTTCCATCGGACCGATCTGGTGCCGGATCCAAGCCGTCGGAAATGCAGACGTAGATATTCTCATCCGCATACCCGTAGTAGTTGACCAATGTACTGTATATGAAGGAGCAGTCATTCCAATAGCGGATGTGGTTGTTGCCCTGGTTGGCGCCGCCGCTGATGATGAAGGCGAACGCGCGGCCCCGTGAGGGTAATTCGGGTTTGCGGAGATGCTTCAGGCGCTCGTTGAATTCCGCCAGCAATCTCTCGGATACCCCTGGCGGTGGGTTGTCGCGCCCGTCCGTGATCTCGACAAGCTCATCCTGCCAAGCCGGGGGGACAAAAGCATCATGCGCGGCCAGCTCGCCCGACTGCGCGTCGATGAAAACATAGTGGCAGGGATGTTCCCAGTTGGCAGCTGGCATGAGATCCACGAATAGAAACCACCCTTCAGCCGGGGCAGTGAACACATCCCGCTTCCAAGTGGATACAACTGTCCCGGCTTGGATCGTGTGCGGATAGACAAAGAGGCGCACCCCATCGGTGCTGCCACCGAGCAGCATGTCGGTTGTGATGGCGACCGCCTCGTCGCGAGAGATGGCGCCCGCTGAGGCCTGAACGAACGAGGCAGCCAGCGCCAATATGAGAAGCGCTGCTGTCACGAGGGAAGCTGTCAAAGGGAATCTGTGGGGTGGGTTCATCAGATGCCTCCTGTATTAAGTAGTTCCCAGAGATAAGTAGCTCCCAGAGATAAGTAGCTCCCAGAGATGCGCACGACTGCTCCCGGCACCAGGCTCTCCCCTTGCGCCGGGGGCAGCTCAACCGCGATTATAGCATCTGCGGGGCACCTGCAGTGCTCTTTCGGGACGAGACACTGAGTGGACAAAATGCTTGCAGAACCACAAGCCTGATCAGTCACCACAGACGGGGGTCGCAATGGCAGAAGCACACTTCATGAGGATGACACGGCAGGAGATCGAGGACGGATCTTGGCTGGAGCAGGCTCGCGCGGCTTGGTCCAACGATCGGGTTGGTCTGATTCTCATTGAGCCCGAGCCCAGTGGAGACACCGAGCTTCGTCAAGCTGTTGAGACGATGCTCGATTCCAATGGCTCCTATCAGGCCGGAGACCACGCCGTGATCCATTCTCGGCCGGCCGCGCTCGCTCTGGCATGCGAGACGGCACAGCTGCTCCAGGAGCGGGGCATCTCCGTGAAGATCGTCTTCGGGATGACAACGTTGGCGCGGGGGATTCACACCCTGTTGAGGGCGGTTTACGCCCCTTCTAGTTCGTCTAAGCAGCTAGATTCTGGGGGCCAACATGCCGCGACATATGATTTCCCCACGGCGGATCCAAGACGACTCGATGGCATTGTCGCCTGCTACCGAGCACTGCTCCATGCAATCGAAGAAGAGGGCAGGGCGCACTGGATCGTTCCGATCGGAACCTCCCCGGATCCCGACACCGCGGATGTTCCCGCCCTCGATCTGTTCACTAAGGTGGCAAGCCGCGCATTGGCGCCAATTGGCCTCATGCGCAACAGTGGACAGATCCGCTCGCACGACATCTGGCTGAACCCCAATCAGTTGGATGTCGACCGCCTCAATAAAGGACTCCCCGCTGAGCAGCATTGGACGCTGGCTGAGTGGCGCTCGCTCATCTTCCGCTCAATGGCGGTCTCAGCCGAGCAGCTCCACAAGCTGGCCATGGGGATCGAAGGAGTGCGCCTGACAATCAAAGCTTCTCTCGGGGGAGGAACACTGCGCTACCAGCGGGATGATGGTACAGATTTCACCTACCGCGTGGCCGGGCGGCCGATCATCCTGGACTGTGGGCGCGTGGGAGAGAACTCACTCGGCGGCACTGCCCCATTCAGCTCGGCCATCACGAATCAGCCTACGACCGAGGTCTTCGTCGGTCCCATTGAGGACTCGATGAACGGCCGCATTATCTTTGACGTCCCCGAGCGAACGGTGCATGGCGTCATCCGGGCGCCCTACCGCATCGAGATCAGCGCTGGGAAGGTGACGAGTGTGGATGCTCCAGATGATGAAAGCCGAAGGATCCTGCGCAATTACACGGGGCTCGAAACGTATGACGGCATCGCGCTCAGCGGAGACGAAGCCACAGCCTTCACGACGCGAAGGATCATCGCCGAGATGGCTATCGCGGGGTTCAATCCCGTCATGCTGCCTGAGATCCAAAGCGGCCGACTGAGACCAGTAACCGGGCTGGTGCTCACCGACGAGAAGCTGGGCGATCACCAGGCCTTTGGGGCCAATGACCAGTTCAATGGAAACACACCATCATCCTGTGGTGACCACCGCGTGGAGCACACCGACTTCGTGGGCGGCATCAAACGCAAGCTCACGCTCGAGTGAGCTGCATGGAAGGCACGCGGTTGCTGGGTGTGCTTCACAGCGGGCAGACACTCCTCAAGCATCCCGCTGAGAGCGAGCGCCGAGATCTGCGATCCCGCGATCAAGATCCACCCGCCAGGGGCCGAACACTCGGGGCGAGAGGACGACCATGACACCACCCACATTCGCAGGAACTCGCCACGGCGAAGCTGGCGCAGCAGTAGGCATACTCATGTTCCTCGCGGCTGTCATTGTCGCAGTGGTTGTGCTCATCCCCAAACTGCTAAGAGAGGATGAGAAGCCGGCATCAGATCCTACTGCGACAGTCGCAGTTCAGTCGGCAAGCAGGCCGGAGAAGTTGAATCCTGATCCCTACCGGACCCAGATCATGGCCATGGAGAAGATCCTCTACAAGCGTTCCCCGGCAAACTGGAATGATGGCGACAAGATTGCCGATCAGGCCATGAAGCTGAGCATGTCGGTCCGGGGAGACAGAAGGAGTCCCAAACATGCACAGGCGTTTATCGAGATCTGCAACTTCGCACAAGAGGCAGATGTAGTTTCCGACGTTGGGTATGCCATGCCCAATTTGTCTGAACTCCGAGCCAAATGGGAACCACTGCGGGATGCGGTCTTCACCCATGTTTCCTGGTTCCAGGGCACAACGGGTTGGCGCACCGCGGTCCAAAGTCAGTCGGATCAGACCGATGACGCGGCCTCGATCCGCGCGCTGATCAGGCTCTGCGCTGAGATCGAGAGCCTGATCAACAGGGGGCAGCAAGAGGCAATGGCCATCGGAGAGGCAGCGGTGGATGCTGGAGCGCTCTCGCCCCCGGCGCGAGCGGAGCATCAGCGCTGGAAGCAGTGGTGCAATGGTTGGCTGGATCGTGTCCAGACTGTGGCCGAGCACTTCCCCGAGCGTCCGGGCAGGGATGCTGACATAAATGTAATCATGGTCTACCAGCAGCTGGGGCAGGCGATCCATGATCTCCGACTAGTTCCGATTCCCGCGGGCAGCACAACTGCGGTGCCTCGCAAGTACGAGCGGGAACGACGTTTCGCAAGCGCCTCCTGGCACGTCCAACAGGCTGGGGAGTATTTGGCGAAAGCGACTCCCTAGGCTGCAGGCTACGATAGGCTATGGGCTGCGATAGGCTATAGGCTGCGATAGGCTGCAGGTTGCGACTCTCAGCAGGCATCATCGCAAGGGCGCGTAGGTGCATGCGATGCGCGAGGAATGCGCCCAAAGCCAATCCTTCCCGCAGGCTATCGTGAAGGCACCCCTCACACCAAGTCAGCGCAGCTGATGGAATAGGCGCGGCCGCAGCGGGGACAGCGGGCTTCCGTTTCGGGTTTTCCGCAGAAGAGTTCGTCTTCCTTGCCCTGAAACATCGCCCGAAGAACTCCGACGATCCGCTCGCGATTGCATGTACAACCAAAGATCACGGGGCGCGTCTCGATCAGCTGAACCTCTGGATCATCCAGAAGGCGCAAGGATTCCTCCTTGGAGATGGCCTTGAGCCAGGGGTCATCCACTTCTGGGAGCGCCATCAACATCATGAACTCGTCGCTCCCGAGTTCAAAGAAGCGCGCGGTCGCCTGCTCTGACTGCTCATAGTACTGTTCAAAGATCCCCAGTAGGTCGAAGCCTTTCACTGGAATCGAACTCAGATGCGGTTCCCCGGTACGCCGGACCGTCTGGACGAATAGGCGACTGTGGTCTACTGTTTTGACCTGCTCCGTGAAGTGGCGGCCGACGACCTTCCCCTCCCCCGCATCTGCGGTGATGAAGATATTCAAGGGTGGCTCGCTGAGGTTGAGCGTCCATGCGGCATTCTCGTCCCGGGGCCGGCAGGTCAGATGCAATCCCGCCGAGGCCAACCCCTGCTTCATCATCACGAACGCAAGCCCATCCGGTTCCTCT
>JAGMDA010000168.1 GCA_023128935.1 Candidatus Eiseniibacteriota bacterium
TATAATGCTTGGTGTGGCAACCAAACCGACAGGGGTGGAGAAGCGGTTTTCACACCGGAAGGAGAGGGACGGCGGTGATTGGCTGTTATGCATTGAACTCCCTGGTTTTATCAGACGATTGGCGCGCCAAAGGGGACTTGGCCTTTTGTTGGGCGCGTTTTTTGTGTTTAGGCAGGGATAAGCAGAACCTCGCGTTGAAATCTGACTCATGATTTGTCCAAAGTCCAAATTATTAACATTAAATACTCTTGTGATAATAATGGGCGTGCTTTGTGTGGCGTGTGGAAAAGATTTGATTAGAGAAGTAAACAGTTCGTCGCCCCTGGTAATATTCTCCTCACCGACGGCCACTAATAGGCCTAGCTCCCGTTCTGCCTCCTCGACACCGACGAAGAGTCCAGAGCCTACAGCCGTGCCGCCGCTCCTGGCAACCGAAGTGGCCGAGCCCTCCCCCAGCCCGCCAGAGGTAGGGAGGCAGGAATCTTATATCGTTTTGTACAAAAATGTGGTGGCTGGCGACTATGGCGTCTTGCGCATCCTGACCAGCGGGCATACTGAGTTTATGAGCTATAACCGATTGAATCAGATCACGGTACGCAAGCGGGGTAATATAGGCCCCGAAAAGGTCGCCCGACTTTTCCAGCTTTTTGAAGAGCAAGGATTCTTTGAGCTGGGAAATGAGTATGACATCTACCCGCTGGCCCCGGACGATACGATGGTGTATGAGGATATCTACTACTGGGTGAGAGTCTCAGCTGAGGGTCGACCGGAAAAAACTGTGGTCGCTCACGAAAAGACTAGGCCACCAAACCTGGAAGAGATTATCGCTGCTCTTATCGATATCTTGCCCCAGTTGCCGGACAGCCCGGTGAACGGCACTTTCGTCATTGCTGGTGACTACGAGATTCTGCGTCATAAGCGCCCAGCCGAGGGCGAACCCGTCCTGCGACTCGACGATAAGAGTCTAGGAGAATACCCCATCTTGAAAACAGCGTTGCACAATGCCTTCTCACTCATCCAGGTCGAGGCTTTGGAAGATACGAAGCTAGAGAGAGTGCTGACCGACGAGGTGGGTTCAATGGAGGTGATGTTCAGGGACAAACGATTTGCTGTGTTCCTGCTCAAGGAGCAGGAGTAACCAGTCAAGAAATTCTTGACCAAAGAGGTCTCAGCGCAAAATAGAAAAGGCCTCTGGCAACCAAAACCGAATAGTGTCAAGTTAGGGGAGGTCACGATGAAAAACCGAAGGAAGTTGCTGGTCGTGGTGATCGTGTCGGGCCTGCTTATGGTGCTCGCCACTCCGGTGGTCCAGGGAGGCGAGGGCATCTACACAGAAGGAACTCCTGACAAGCTCACTCTAAATGCGGTCTTCATGTACAACGAGACCGACTTCAACCCCAACACAGCGTGGGAGGGCGCTTTCACTCGCGCTTCTCAACTGCTATACAACGCCACCGAGGGCCAGGTGCAGATTGGCACAGTGAACTTGTACAATAATTGCCCCGAAGTCCACAACAAAGCCGATGTCATGATCAATTCGGGCAGCGGCGGTGCGTCGGCCCATGTTGGTGGCCTGGGCACAAATGGCCTTCACGTCTATGTCTACAACGATACGCATACGCAAAACGTAGCAACTGCTAGAGGACAGTTCGGCATCGTGCATGAATTTGGGCATTATGTTTTCGCCCTCTACGATGAGTATAAGGATACTGCTGGCAACTCTACTTCTTGTATCAGTCCTACTAGCACTATAGCTTCCATCATGGATGGAGGTACGACTGTCCAGCCAAATAACCAACGAACGGAATGGTCTATCCCCGCTTATCAGGCGAATTGTTCAAACACAGCTCAGTTTCAGAAGCGGGGTATGACTTGCTGGCCGTGGATAGAAGACTACGTCAAAAAGGAGTATGGTGCAACTCTGACAGCACCTACGGCATATGACCAGTCCATGCCTGCTGGCCACCAGGCACTGACCTTTAACTACTACGATTGTAAGGTCAGGGCAGTGGTCTGCCTCGATCGTTCAGGAAGCATGAGCGGCGACAAAATGACCACTGCCAAAGCGGGCGGAAGGCTCTTCGTCGATCTCACCCGCGATACCGATGAGCTGGGAGTCTCTTCATACGCGGACAGCCCCAGCGTCAATTACAACATTGCGCTGATGGCTGCTGCCAACAAGACAGCGGCCAAGACCGCCATTGATGCCTTGTCCGTCACCGGGAGTACGAACATCGGTGGCGGGCTGCTAACCTCGCTCACCATGATCACTGGCCAAGGTGATCCGGTGTCCAATGAGGTCATCATCCTGCTATCCGACGGTCAGCATAACACGGGCACACATCCCAACGACGTGATACCCGCTCTGCAGGCCAGAGGGGTGACGGTCTACACTATCGGTCTAGGTGCCGGCGCTGATGCGGCCCTGATGAGTAGTATTGCCAGTCAAACGGGCGGTAACTACTACTTTGCTGCCGGGACCGCCGGCTTGCAGGCCCATTTCAACAGCATCTTCACCGATATGCGCAACGACGGGATGATCACAAAACTCAGCGAGGACATCGCCGCCGGTGGGACAAATACTCACACTGCGTACGTAGATGCCTACACCACGGTGGCTGGGGAGACCACTTTTGTGCTTAGCTGGACGAGTGGTGACCTGGACCTGACACTGAAGAGACCGGATGGAACCGTGGTGGGTGATTCCGACGCCGACGTGACGATGCATATGAAAGATACGCAGAGCGAACTCTACCGCATGAGCAATCCGGCTACCGGCGACTGGACAATGGTCGTCACCTCGAATGTCCAGACAAGCTACGACTTGCAGGTTAGCTCCGTATCCTCATCAAATGTGTCTGTCGCGACTACCACAGACAAGGAGAGTTACACCACTGCCGAGCGCATACTGGTTCAAACCTCGGTGCAG
>JAGMDA010000169.1 GCA_023128935.1 Candidatus Eiseniibacteriota bacterium
GGGGGAGAGAAGGGTGCGCAGGGCGAACAAGCCTGCAACGTCCAGTCGCCTCCCCCGGGATCGCAGAAGAGGGGATCCTCGCTGATGTTGCCGTCGACCCCGTACAGCTCCTCTATGCAACCGACCCAATCGCCGCCGGCATTTCCGTAGACGTCGCAGCAGACCATGGAGGCGCAGGGGGTGTAGTTGCTGTAGATCGCCTCACCCGATTGGCTGAAGGCGATGATGGTCGACTCCAGCGTGGGAAAGCCGTAAGCGCGGCAGTAGATTCCGCCGCCAAAAGCCTCGGCTGCGTTGCCGATAAAGGTGCAGTTGAGCAGCGTAGGAGTACTGCCGCCCGTGCAGAACATCCCACCGCCAATGATCGCCGAATTGTCCACAAACATACAGCCCTTGAGGGTAAGCGTCGATTCGTCGATGCACATCACCGCTCCCCCCTGGGTGGCGAAGTTGTAGAGGAAGACCACGTCCACCAGCTGCGGCGAGGCCCCTTCACTGCACAGCACGCCGCCGCCGGAGTAGTCGAGGGGGTCGGGCCCGGCAGCCCATCCGTTATGGATCGTAATCCCCTCGAGGACTGTGCCCGCTGTCTCGCCGCTGTGGAACCAGAAGCCCCGATGCGGTTCGACCTCGCTCCCCTCGCAATCGATGATGCTGCCGAGTTGTATTCCGCTCTGGGAACGCACCGTAATGGCTTTGCCGAGGTAGTCGAGATCGCGGTTCCCGTCACCGTAGAAGGTGCCGTCGGTCAGCTCGATTACGTCGCCATCGACGACCGCATCGATGGCAGTCTGAATGGTTGGATAGTCGCCTGTGCCATCTGGCCGCACTGTATAAGTTTCCGCAGCAGCCACACCAATCCAAAACAGAACTCCGCAACACAGTACAAGCACTATCGTTCTCATGATTGCACCTCCTGCTGGTCTTCTCCCCACTTGGCGACAATTCCATGTCACGTCTTCAGGCGCCAGACTCTGTCGTTCCAATCAACCAGCGTGATCATAGCAGCAATAGTTCCTCTATGATAGACAACTGGAGCACCGCCGAGAGTGTTGTCACGGTCACTTAACTGGACGGGGATGATGCTATCTGTCCCTCACTGCCTAACCCGCAATCTATCAAGTCAAATAATCCCCGCCACGCGAATCTGCAAGAAGACCCGTCAGAAAAATGGCCGTCGTTTTATCTTGGTTTGATCCTGGCCAGGATATTTTCGATAACCAGCCCTTCCCAGGAAGCACCACAAACCGGGTGACCCAGCAGATGGTTATACGTTTCGACTCCGAGAAGTGCAGGAAGCAAAGTGGTTGTAGGTCCTGTCCCGGGAGACCGAGCAGGACAACCGTCGTCAGCCGGCGGGCGACCTTTAGCATCAGCTCTTCGATCTTCTCGGTGGTCGGTTCCGGCAAGGGCACGAAGGTGAGTCGATCCTCGGCTCCCGGCACGAAGAGTCCATCGGGTGGGATGTTGATGTGGCAACCCTACTGTCTGAAGCGCAGAAACTTGGCGGCAGGGATTGAAGTTTCTTCTCATAACTGCCATAATATGTCCACGTTTTATGGACATTGGCGTCTATTTTCTGGAATCCAGGCATGGCTGAATTCGCACATCTCCGAAGCAAAATCGCCAGGGAGGTCTTCGACTACCAGGTCCTCCAGGACGCGTTGTCGGGATACCGCAAGCCCCGGGACAAGGTCACGCAGCTCCTCGCCAATGGAACACTCATCCGGATCAGAAAGGGGCTCTATTGCTTCAGCGAGGCTTTTCGCCGGGAATCGGTTGTTCGCGAATACCTCGCAAACCTGATCTACGGGCCTTCGTATGTCAGTCTCGAATTCGCTCTGAGCCATCACGGCCTGATCCCGGAACGGGTCGAGACGGTGACATCCGTCACCCCCCAACGCCCGCGAGAGTTTTTCACCCCTTTCGGTGCCTTTTCCTACCGCAAGCTGAACGAGCGAAAGTATTCCGTGGGCGCCGCTCTCGAAAAGGCGGGGGCCACGACGTTTCTAATCGCGACAGCCGAAAAGGCGCTGGCGGACAAGGTGTGGACCGACAAGCGATTCAGCGGAAGCCGTATCGCGGACTTCGAGGACTACCTGCTTGATGATCTGCGTGTCGATCCGAATGTCATGAACCGGCTTGACATGTCCCGGCTGGAAGCAATCGCCAGCGCTTACCGGTCGACGAAAATCGATAACCTCGTCCGATTCCTGAAGCGATCGAGGAGGATCCGGCATGCATGAGGCGATCCGCACCATGCTCGACGGTTACGCCTGCCGGACCCGCGACGACTACGTCAACGCCGTCCGGGAAATCCTGCAGGAAGTCGCTCTGCTCGGGCTCTGGCGGAGCAAGTTTTTCGAACACGCCGCCTTTTACGGCGGAACGGCTCTCAGAATCCTGCACGGATTGGACCGGTATTCGGAGGACATGGACTTCTCTCTGCTCGGGCCTAACAGTTCGTTCTCACTCGATTTCTACGGCGACGCCCTCAAGCGGGAGATCGGGAGTTTCGGGTTCAGTGTGGAATTCACCTCCCGCCAGGAGGCCCGAACCGGGGCTATCGCATCGGCCTTTCTCAAAGCCAACGCAATCAGGCAACTGCTCGAGATCGAGGCCCCCGAAGAGCTTCTCGAAGGCCTTCATCCCGCCAAGACCCTCAAGATCAAACTGGAGGTCGACACCAACCCGCCCGGCGGCTTCGAAACCGAAATGCAGTACGTCCTGCAGCCCTTCCCCTTCGCAGTCCGCGTATACAACCTTCCCGATC
>JAGMDA010000017.1 GCA_023128935.1 Candidatus Eiseniibacteriota bacterium
GACTGCTCCGCGACTGGGAAGACAGTCTATCTCGAACCGCTCAGTGTGGTTGAGGTCAATAACAACCTGGCCGAGCTGGAAGCCGACGAGCGCATTGAAATCCATCGCATCCTCCGCGAGATGACAGCCTGGGTGCGCGAGCATATGGCGCAACTGGCAGACACTCAGGATGTACTGGCGCGCCTTGATGAACTGAGCGCGCGCGCGAGGCTGGCTGAGGATCTGGGTGGTAGCATGCCGCGCCTTGAGAGGTCCGGGGGAATCCTGAGGATTGTAAGGAGCCGTCATCCGTTGCTGCTACTGGGCCGGTCTTCTGACGGCGCGTCTGCCGCGACAAGCAATAGGACCGAACGATCTGCCGGGAGGGAAGTGATTCCGCTTGATCTTTGCCTGGAGGGCAATACGAAGGCACTGGTCATCAGCGGACCGAACATGGGAGGCAAAACGGTCGTCTTAAAGACCGTGGGGCTTCTGGTTCTGATGGCCATCTCCGGACTCTTCGTGCCGGCGGCCGACGGAACGGTGATCCCCTGGGTGGATGAGATCTTCGTCGACATCGGGGACGAGCAGTCGCTAGATTTCGATTTGAGCACCTACGCCGGGCATCTTAGGAACATGGAAGCAATCCTAGCGCGGGCCACCAGCCGTAGCCTGGTGCTGATCGATGAGTTGGGGGCCGGGACCGACCCTGATGAGGGTGCCGCGTTGGGATTGGCTCTCCTCGAGGAAATAGGGAAGAGAAGCTGTCCCTGCATCGCGACGACGCACCTGGGGGCCTTCAAAGCCTTTGCCTCTGCCGCCCCCGGCTTCGCCAATGGCGCCATGGAGCATGATCCGGAAACCCTGGCGCCTACCTATACGTTACAAGTGGGACTGCCAGGACGGTCGCACGCCTTTGAGCTGGCCCGGCGGGAGGGTTGGTCGCGGTCGATCCTCCAGAATGCCAGCAAGCTCCTATCCGGGGACCAGGTGCGTACCGAAAGCCTTCTGACGCAGATACAGCGACAGCGCGAGATGCTCAGAGAGGAGCGGGAGCAGTTGCGGCAGGAGCGGGAAGAGCTGGCTGAAATCCGCGCGGAATCCCAGCGCCTTTCGGATGCCCTGCAGGAGAAGATCGACTTGGTACAGGTGGAGAAGGCCATCGAGGAGGACCGGCGGCTCCAGGGCCTCCAGCGCCTGTTGCGTGAAGTGAAAGAACGGATCCTCCAGCTAGAAGCATCTGAGGAGGTACCGGATCTCTCGGCCCTGCGGCGCTGGGTGCACCAACAGGAACGGGAAGCTTCCGCGTTGAAGAAGACGCAGAAGCGAGTGGTGCGGCGCGCGGGGCAAACTGGTGCGCGGATGCTTTCTCCCCAGGAACTGACGCCAGGGCGGCGGGCCTATTCCCGCAGCTTGGGCATAGAGGTTACGGTAGCCAAGTGTGAGCAGGACACCGGGCGCTGTTGGGTGCTGCACAAGGGCCTGAGGGTGCAGGTGCCGGTTTCGGATCTCGCGCAGCCGGAGGCCGCTGAGCGGACCGAGGTTCCCAAATCCCCAGTAGTCATACAGACAGCTGGGACGGAGGCCACACGGGAGGCGGCCGCAGAGATCGTCAGCTTCGAGGTGGATCTGCGGGGGATGGATCTGGAGACCTGCTTGTGTCAGCTCGATCTCTATCTCGATCGAGCCATCCTAACCGGCCTGACGGTCGTGCGCATCATCCATGGTAAGGGCGCCGGTGTACTCCGGCGCGGAGTAAAGCAGTTTCTTGAAGCCCACCGGTTCGTGAGTAGCTCCAGGGATGGTGAGCCGGGTGAGGGAGGATGGGGCGTAACGATCGCCTTCCTGCGGCCGGCGAGCGACGCGGCGGGAAAGATGTCTGGGGCGGGCAAGCCCAAGACAGGGCGCACAGATCCGCGCGGTGCCATAGATGGCTTGTAAGGAACCCAGGCCAGACGGCTGGTGAGACATATGTGCGCTTAGGGCCCGGTGTGGGCGCCTTGGGGAGTGTTCAGGTGGAGAGAGGCATTGGGCAAGACGCGGTGGAGCAGGTGCGCCAGGCCACCGACATCGTCGAACTCATCGGAGCCTATGTGGATCTACGTCCTGCCGGGCGGGGTTTTAAGGCCTGCTGTCCGTTTCACAAGGAGAAGACACCATCCTTTCACATCAGCCCGGAGCGGCAACTGTTCCACTGCTTCGGCTGTGGAGTGGGAGGGGATGCCTTCAGCTTTGTGATGCAGCATGACGGGCTGACTTTTCCAGAAGCGCTAGAGATGCTGGCAAATCGGGCGGGCGTAACTATACCGGAGAGAAGTGCTCAGAATGGGATGGACCGAGCACAAATTTTGGCGGCGCTCAGAGGGGCCGTGCGGTACTACCGAGGCAAGCTCAGAGGGGCTGAGGGGCGCAAGGCCCGCCAATATCTTGACGAACGGGGAGTACCCCAACACCTCCGTGACAGCTATTACATCGGGTTCGCGCCGGCGGGGGCGCATGCCCTTCTCGACTATGCCCGCGTGCATGTTCCCACCGAGCTGCTTGTGCAAGCGGGGCTCGTTGGCCGGAGCGAGGGCGGGCGTCTTTATGATCGTTTCAGGGAGCGGGTTGTGATTCCCATACTCTCTGTTGCCGGGGAGCCGATCGGGTTCGGTGCCCGGGCGTTGCGCGGGGATGTGGAACCGAAGTACCTGAACTCACCCGAGACCTCCGTGTACAAGAAGGCGCAGATTCTATTCGGATTGCCTCAGGCACGTACCGGTATTCGGGAGCAGGGCCAGGTTCTTGTGGTGGAAGGCTATTTCGATGTTCTCAGCCTGGCATCCAATGGGATCAACTACGCCGTCGCTCCCTGCGGGACCGCGTGCACACAGGCCCATGGGAGACTTGTCCTGCGATACACGCAGCGGCTCGTGTTCCTCTTTGACGGCGACGCGGCGGGCGAGAAGGCAGCCTGGCGGGCGTTGGAGGTAACGCTACCTATTCATCCGGACATCGGGATTGTGGTGCTGCCTGAGGGCAAGGATCCGGACGACATGGTGCGAGGTGGGCACCTCGAGCAACTGCGGCGGCTTCTGGCAACGCCACTGACGCCAGTTGCCTTTGCCGCCGAGTCGTTGGCGCGTGCAGGCACCGACGGGCACCCGCTCATCCGGGGGATTGCAGAACTGCTGGCCAAGGTGGGGAATGCTCTCGCCCGGGAGATGATGGTGGAAGAAGCCGCCGAGCGGACGCGGATTCCAGTGAGGATCCTGAGACAAGAAGTGGAGCGGCGGGGGAGATTGGCTCCGCGGCGGACGGACGTGGGCTTGCAGACGCAGGCAGCGGCAGTTGTGCGACTTACGCGATTCGAGGAGGCCCTGCTGCAGGTGGTGCAAGCCGATCCATCCTCTGCCAAGGCGCTGCGTGAGGCCCTCCAGGATGTGCCTGTTGTCAGGCAGGGAATCCGGGATGTAGTGGATTGGGTCGCGGCGCGCTTTGCGAAGGCCTCGCCGCCGGAGCCAGCAGAGTTGCTGCAGCGTATGCGCATGGAGTTCGGTGAGGAGATCCACATCGGCTTCTTGCTCGCTGAGGGCGCGGCGGTTCCGAACGAGCAGCTCCGCGACGATCTCTTGCGGCGCTTACGCCAGCAAGCACTCGAGGCGGAGAACGAGGCGCTGGGCCACCAGATCCAAAGGCTGGAGGCACAGGGGGATCAACAGGGAGCAATGAACGAGCAGCTGAAACGCAAGCAGGAGATTGCACATGAGTTGGCCTTGCTAAGTCAGCAGGCAACAGCAACTGCTGTGCAGAAAGAGCTGGACGCCCCGGGAGAGGCGCGATAGCATCAATGGCTTGTATTTGGAGGACGTCTGCGCATGCCCCAGGCTAGTAAATCCAAACATATCTCCGACCTGCGAGCCCTCGCACTCCGACAGGGTTTTGTCACCGAAAGCCAGATCCTGGAGGAGATTACCACGATCTCGAACATGGAGGCCCAGGTGGATCTCATGGACGACGCGTATCTACTCATGCGCGAACTCGGCCTTGAGGTCTTTGAATCGGAGAAGGAAGCCCGCGCGCGGGTGAAGCATGCTCGCGCAGCCGCGCAGAAACAGGCCCCCACCCGGCCCGTTGCGACTCAGCCGATCCGGTACGATGACCCCGTGCGCATGTACCTGCGTGAGATGGGGAAGGTGCCGCTGCTGGACCGCGCGGGGGAAGTTCGGATTGCCAAGCGGATCGAGGCCGCTGAAGAAGAGATCCAGAGCACTATGTTCCTGCTCCCCTGGGCAGCGCGCGACCTACAGGTGACAACGGAGAAAATGAAGGAAGGCAAGGCGAAGCTGGAGCATTTGGTTCAGATTGATGTGGGCAACTGGGCTGCGGATTTCTCCAGCAAGAAGGAGCGGCGGCGGGCGATCCAGTGCGTCGGGCGCGTGCTCAAGCGTCAGAGCGAGTTTCTCAAGTACGAACAGCTGCTCGGGCGCCGGCTTTCTGAGAGGAAACGGGTGCAGGTTGAGACACAGATAGGAAAGGTGCGCAGCAAACTGGGTGATGAGATCAAGAAACTGCGCGCCAGTCCCAAGCTGATCGAACGCATCAGCATTCGCCTGAGGAAAGAGGAGCGACGGCTCTGGGATGCACGGACTGAGGTCACAACGGTCGAGAATCGCCTGCGCGACATTCAGGGCCAGATTGCCGTCCATGACAAGCAGGCAGGTGTCAGCAAGAAGAAGAAAAGCGGTAAGGCCAGTGCGGCGACCACGCGCAAGCGGAAACGACGCGCGGCTGAATTGCATCTCATAGCCGCCCTGCACGAGGAGGCGGAAGAGCTGACGAAGAGCCTTCGCAATGTTCGGCGCAAGATGCGCAGGATCGAGGCAGAGGCGGGCCTCAAGGCCGAACGCGTCCAAGAGATAATCCGTGAGATGCGCAACGCAGAGGTCACCCGCGAGCAGGCCAAGAAGGAGATGATTGAGGCTAATGTGCGGCTAGTCATCTCGATCGCCAAGCGTTATACGAACCGCGGGCTGGAGTTCCTCGACCTGATTCAAGAGGGTAACAGCGGCCTGATGAGGGCGGTGGATAAATTCGACTACCGCAAGGGGTACAAGTTCTCCACCTATGCCACATGGTGGATCCGCCAGGCGATCACACGGGCGATTGCCGACCAGGCCAGAACCATCCGGGTTCCCGTTCACATGATTGAGGCCATCAACAAGGTAGTGCGGACATCGAGGAAGCTGGTTCAGGATCTCGGCCGCGAACCATCGCCCGAGGAGATTGCATCGAAGCTGGACCTGCCGGCAGAGAAGGTCAAGAGTGTGCTGAAAGCGGCTCAGGAGCCAATCAGCCTCGATCGCCCAATTGGTGAAGACGACGATTCCAACCTGGCTGATTTCATCGAGGACACCGCGGCGATATCTCCTGCTCATTCGGCCACTTTTGCCATGCTACGCGAGGAGGTCAATCAGGTCCTCGACACGCTGACGAAGCGCGAGGCCCGCGTGATTCGGCTCAGGTTCGGTCTGACTGAGGATGGCTGTCCACGCACGCTCGAGGAAGTGGGCGCATTCTTCAATGTCACGCGCGAGCGGATCCGTCAGATCGAGGCCAAGGCGCTGCGCAAGCTGCGCCACCCGACCCGCCGGCGGCGCCTACAGAACTTCCTAGAGATGGTATAGGGGCCTGGCTAGCTCGCACTCGGCATACCCCGGTGATAGCGCTGTGGCTGGGAGTTACTTGGTGGCTACTTCGCAGAGGCTTGACCGGGCAACAATCTCTTTGCTAGAGTGCTTGCGCCCGCTCGGAGGAAGCGAGGGCCCATAGCTCAGCGGTCAGAGCCGCCGGCTCATAACCGGCTGGTCCTTGGTTCGAATCCAAGTGGGCCCAAGACCCGGCGGGGATCCGAAGCACATGAGGGCGGTTAGCTCAGCTGGTAGAGCATCGGCATCACAAGCCGGGGGTCACAGGTTCAAGTCCTGTACCGCCCACAGTTTTGGTGCGACTCCCCTGTTACACCCATCGGGATTTGAGATAAGTACCTACCGCAGCGAACCTTGTCGCTTTTTGCACTCCGGTGACTTGTTTTGCATGTGAGGGGGGGGAAAGCGAGCATGCGCCAACAGATCGATCTGCTACAGCAACTGCGCGATCTCGATGACCAGATCCAGACATTCAAGGGGCAGGTGCGTGCCCGGGAGACCGATGTTCGGCGCACGGTGATGGAGGAATCGCTGATTCGCGAGGCGCTCGAGCGAGAGAAAGCGAAACTGGATGCTGCCAAGTTCCGGCACCGGGATGCCAACCAGAATATCGATGCCTGCCAAATGCAGCTGAAGCACTTTGAGAAGCAGCTCAGCGATGTAAAAACCAATACGGAATACCAAGCGCTGCTGCGCGAGATTGCATCACTTAAGACAAAGGTGGGGCAGTGGGAGGAGCAGGCGCTTGAGGCGATGGAGATCGAAGAGGTCACCGAGCGCCATATCGAGAAGTTGGGAAAAGAGATGCAGGTCAAGGCGAAGTTGTCGCAGGCCGAGAAAACACAGCTTGACCAGGAGGTACAAGAGATTGGTGTCCAGGTTGAGCAGCTGCGGATGGCCCGCACCGGTGTTGTTGAGAAACTAACGCCCCAGATCCGAAGCAAGTACGAAAGGCTTAGCAAGAGCAAGGGCGAGACGGTTATTGTGGCCGTTGTCGATGGGGCCTGCGGTGGCTGCCACTATTCGCTGCCTCCGCGAACCGGGGCCGCCGTCCGGCGGGCCGATCAACTGGTTTTTTGTGAAGGGTGTGGCCGCATCCTCGTGACTGTGCAAACCACTGAGGTTCCATGAGCTCCAGCCATGGCTCCGACCGTGGAGTGCACGGCGAGGATTGAGCCCGCAACGGTCGGGCATTGAGTTTGTGATGGGTACCGGAGCCGGTGAGGTGGTCGCGGGGCGGCTCGCAGGGGCGGCCCTGAGGAAAGTCCGAGCTCCAAAGGGCAGGGTGCTGGGTAACGCCCAGGGGGAGTGATCCCACGGAAAGTGCAACAGAAAGTAGACCGCCCCGGGGATCTGATCGCCTGCGTGCTGCGTGGACGATCCATGATCACCGTGGCAAGGGTGAAACGGTGAGGTAAG
>JAGMDA010000170.1 GCA_023128935.1 Candidatus Eiseniibacteriota bacterium
GCCATGAGACGAGCCGATGAGATGCTCGGCATTCTTGAGGAGGAAGCCGGGACTGGAGAGGATGCAGAGATCGAGGCTCTGATCCAGAAGCGCATTGATGCGCGCAAGGAGCGCAACTTTGCGCGGTCCGACGAGATACGTGACGAGCTGGCCGCGCGCGGGATCATACTAGAGGACACGAAGGAGGGGACGCGCTGGTACCGGAAATAGAAGGGGCACTAAGGGCTTGCGCGAGCCCTAAGGAGTCCGGCCAGGGCTCCTGTCACTGGGACCCTGGCCGAAGCGCATGACCCGTGCCGATAGCGGCATTGGAGGTCTTACTTTTTCGCGTATGCCACGTGGAGATGGAACTCCGTGCCAGCGACCTCCAGGGTGGACGTCCAGCAGTCCGCGTTTCTTGGGTAGGCGACCTCATGGCCCCTGCCCGTGATCACGTTCGGCAGGGCGAGTTGGAAGCAATATGGCGTGCCCAGCAGTGCGTTCTTGGCGCTTCCGGCGATCATGTTGATCAGCTCGCCGACGCCGTCATTGATGTCGTTGTCGTCGAGTTCCTCCTCTTCCAGATGCAGCACTTTGCTAACGACGGTCTTCGCCAGGTTCGCGTTGAAGGTGATCCCTACGAAGCCCTCTCCGCCCTGACCTGCAAGGCCCATTATGGCGGAGACGTCCCCGCTGAATCTGTCCGACGCGACGAGTTCGATTCCCTTGATGCTGGGGGTCATGCTAGCCATGGTTTCCAGTGTCGTCATGACCCCCTGGACGAAGGGCTTGAGGAACTCCTTCTTGATCTTCTCAACTGTGGTTGCGTCCGTCGCCATAATTGCTCCCTTCTGCTCCTCTTCTACGCTGTCCCACCCACAACTTCGGATCGCTCAGCTTCTTCCTTTAGATCATCCAGCATCTGCGGGACCTCATCGACAGAGAGGCCTAGATCGTACCAGGCGCCCTCGCTGAATCCGTCATAGAGGCCCTCGAGCGTCTGGCCGATGGATTGATTGACGCAAATGAAATCAGCCAGGTGCACCATTTGCGTCACCAGTCTGTTTGTCTTGCCTGCCCTGTCCGGATCATGGTGCCAAGTGACGGCTTCCACCACCCTGTCCGGTAGGTTCCAGTTCGCCAGAAGCATACCCCCGACCTCGCCGTGATGAATGCCCAGGATCTCGTTCTCCGCTCTCGCCAGAGGGATGATCTCGGATTCGGCATATGAACGGACCTCCGCGAGGAGGTCGGGGAAGAACTGATCCATTGCCAATATGCCCACATCGTGCAGAAGACCCGCGACGAACGCATCCTCCATCTCATCCGTCTGCAGCAGCCCGGGTTTGTCCGTATATTTCTGGAAGATCCTCGTTGCGGTTGCGACAGTTACCGAGTGTTTCCAGAACTCCGCGTGGTTGATGCCATGGCCGTAGTCCTCGAAGGCCCGGATCAGTGCCGAGGTCATGCAGATGCGCCGCACCTCGGTGAAGCCGAGTCTTGCGACGGCCTGCGGAATGGAGGAAATCCTAGAGCTGAGTTTCCCCCGATAGATGACGGAGTTTGCTACCCGCAGTATGGATGTGGTCAGCGCGGGGTCCTCTCGAACGATCGATGCGATCCTGCCGGCTGCGGTTTTCTCCTGCTTCAGCGCCCGTTCCACCTGCAGCAGGACTTGAGGCATCGTGGGCAGGTAGGCGACACTCTGGAGCTTCTTCTCCAAGTTTTCTCGCGCGGTGAGCATGATCTTCCTCTCCCGGAGGCGCCTCGCGCCTCCTTGCAGGGATATCGCTATGCGGCCCGGCCTATACACTCGAGCATCCGGGTAACGAGATCCTGTTCAGTGGATGACCGCACCAGGCACTCGGATGCCCCTAGCTGATAGGCCTCGATGGCAGCGGCGGAATCCTCGTCGGACAGGAGCACCATCACCGGAATTTGAGCGAACCGGGCATCTCCCTTGATCCACGGCAGCATCTCACTGCCGTCCACTCCCGGCAGCGCCCAGTCGAGAACGATGAGAGCGATATCTGGGTAGTGCGCCGGGAGAATCTCCATGACCTCTCTGGCGTCATGGGCCTTGAGTATCCCGTGGCCCAGAACTTGAGAAGCTCCTCGCAATACCTGATGCATGGAATTCGAATGCTCCGCTGCAAGGATTTTCATGGCCGCCTCCTGTAGCAGGGACAATCACCCACACTTGCGGGCTCGAACACGCCATTCTCGGGAAGCTCTTCCCCTTGGCCCAGGAGGAGCATCCCTCCGGGTGACATGGCACCGGCGACGCACCCTAGGATCTCCTTCTGCGCGGGTTCAGAGTAGTAGCAGAGAACACGGCGCAGGAGCACGGCATCGAAGGCTCCCGAGGCAAGCCCATCGGTTGAATCCATGAGGTTGTGCTGCCTGAATCGCACAGACCCTCGAACGGCATCTTTGAGCGAATGGACAAGGTTGTCCCTGGTGAAGTAGCGCTCCAAGTAGCCCTCCGGCAGGCTGCTCTCCATTGCGCGGGGATCATACCGGCCGGCTACGGCCAGGAAGAGAGCTGCGGGCGAGATATCCGTACCGATGATCTCGTAGTGCGCAGGCATTCCCATGTCTACCGCCGTTCCCCACATACGGTCCAACAAGGCCATGACGAGCGAGTAGGGCTCTTGTCCAGTGGAACACCCTGCTGACCAGATCCGGATCTTCTCGCCCCCATCGGACAGGAGCCCCTCTTCGCGCTCAGGAAGCAAGTGGTCCGATAACGCCCGGAGGCCCTCGGAATCACGGAACCACCAGGTTTCCCGTGAGAGCATGGCGTTGGCCAGCTGGTCACGGACACCCGACTGTGGGTCTGCCGCCTTGGCGAAGAACTCCTCGAACGAATCGGCCTTCAATCGAAGCATGAGCCTGGCGATCCCCTCATCGACGGACTGATGACAGGCGTCGCCGGTCTTAATGCCGCAACGAGCTTTCAGAAGGTCACGAAGCTGCTGCAGTTGATCCGGATTGAGTGTTTGCGCTGTTTTCATGGCAGCAAGGTTCCTCGAGTAAGCCACCACCTCGGGCGTCCGCGGGATTTCATGCGGCACCTCGTGACACGGACGAAAACCCCAGTGTGGCGTGCGCGATATCTTGGAGGGGCAGGATCTTCTCCGCCGCAGCGATATCGGCGGCCGCCTTCGGCATCCCGTAGACCACCGAGGTTGCCTGGTCCTGCGCAATCGTCCGCGCGCCTGCACGGCGCATCTCCAGGAGGCCCTTGGCGCCATCTGTGCCCATGCCTGTCAGGAGAACGCCGACGGCATCCGGCCCGGCAATCTGGGCCACCGAACAAAAAGTGACGTCCACAGCAGGGCGTTGGAAGTGGACCCGCGGCCCCTTCGTCATCTCCACCCGGTGGCCAGCCCCGCCACGCGCGAGGACCATGTGGGAATCCCCCGGCGCTAGAAGCGCCAGCCCGGGTGCCAGCGCGTCACCGTGACTGGCCTCCTTGACCTCAATCGCGCAAGCCTTGTTCAGCGATTCTGCAAAGGGCTTGGTGAAGTTAGGGGGCATGTGCTGAATGAGCAGTGTGGCCGGGGCATTGGCAGGGAAATCCCGGAGCACAGCTTCAATGGCCCTTGTACCTCCGGTCGATGCGCCAATGGCGATGATTCTGTTGGGAGGATATGAGAACGTGTGTTGCAGCGCAGCCCGCGGAGATTGCATGGCTTGGCGTGCCCCGCCCACCCTGGCCGCAGCGGCAGCCTTGATCTGGCGGGCAAGCACGGTGCTCACTTCCCCGATTTCCGACGCAGATCCCGGTTTGCAGAAGACGTCCACAGCGCCAATCCTGAGCGCCTCGAGAGCGATGCGACTTCCCTTCTTCGCCAGAGAGCTCAGGATGATCACGGGCAGGGGGTAGAATTGCATGAGCTTCTTGAGGAAGGTGAGACCGTCCATTCTGGGCATTTCGAGATCGAGCGTGAGCACATCGGGCTTGAGTTTCAGGATCATGTCGCGAGCGACATAGGGGTCGGGTGCCTGGCCAACAACCTCGATCTCCGGGTCCTGGGACAGCTGCTGTTCTATAACTCTCCGTACCACCGCGGAGTCATCCACGATCAGGACCCTGACCATGTTCCATCCTCCTCGCGGTGCCGTGGGCGCCCTCGGTGCGTCACCGTATTTATAGACCGGGGCACTTAGGCCACCCTTGAGCTCTCATCTTTGACATGCATGCGTAATAGGATCGGATGACCGTCCGAGTTGAGCCAAACCTCGGTGATTGAGCCATCATCTGGAACGGGCTCTGGCTTGCTCTGCGTCGTCGGCGTGCCCAGGTTGAAGACAGGAGTCGACCCCGCTATCTCTGTTAGCAGATTGCCGCAGAGGATGTTCAAGGTCTCTTTCATTGCGTCGAAGCACATCTCCTGTGCGTCTGGGGAGTCCTCATCCGTGCCGAGCATGTTGGATGAGAGGAGCTTGGCCACCTCGAACGGGGCCCAGAATTCGCAGTAGCCGCTGAAAGGCCCCTGGAAGGTGAGGCGCACTCCCACGGCCTGCCACGTGGACAGATCCGGGGGAGGAGCGTCCATTGGCATGGCGAAGACAAATGCGGAATCCTCCAGCACGCGTGCTGTAGTCCGTTCAAGCAGAGCGGTCTCGGGCTTCATCATCCCAATCTCCTACGACTTGCCTAAGGGTGTCGCGTACATCCTCTGGCGTGAAAGGTTTTCGGACGTAGCCCGCCACTCCTTTGGAACGTAGTTCCTCAATACGCGTCGAGCTCCCCTCCGTCGAGATGACGATGACTGGAACGGACGCAAGCTCGGGATCTGCCTTCATCTGCGCAATCATCGCCATGCCGTCCATGACGGGCATGTTGATGTCGGCAAGCACGAGATCGATCTTGTTGGTCTTCATTTCTTCCAGAGCAACCTGACCGTTTTCTGCTTCATGAAGACTTCCGACTGGGATACCCGTGAGTTTGAGGGTTCGCTTGATCATGATCCGGGTAACCTTGGAGTCATCCACAATCAATATGTTGAACCCCATCGTCTTGGTCTCCCTGCCTATGAGTGGCTTTTCTGGATGTCCCGGAGCAGTACGGCAACGTCCGCGCTCAAGCGCTCGAACCCCGATCTGTCAAGTCCGAGCCGCTCACAGGCCCCGGCATCGGCTTCGAGATTCATGCCCTCGAATCCAAGTCCGGATCCCACTGTCTTGGCCGCAAGATTACTGATGCGCACGACATCGGCAACCGGGCCTGGTGTGGTTTCAACTTCATGATGGGTGCCAATGGCTCGCGAAATATCCTTGCCGAGATTCCATCGCTCTGAAATCTGGGCCCCGAGGTCAGCGTGGGAGAATCCCAGGACCTCGAGTTCCGCCCGGTAATATGTCATAGAGCAGTCCGTTGTGAGTCTGCGGATCGATCCTTGGATGGCAGGATCCAAATGCCGGGTAAGAACGAGCTTCCCGATGTCGTGGAGCAGAGCCGCTGCGAAAGATAGTTGGGGGATCGCCATCTTGTGATCACGAAGCATCACCTCGGCCGCAAGTGCGGAGGCAACAGAGTGCGTCCAGAGTTCTTCTTCGCCCAGCCCGTACTCGGGTAGCGCATTCCCCATCGGCTCACGGACGTGGCTGCTGATTGCAATTTCAAGAACCTTCCCAAGCCCAATGCGGATGGTGGCATCCTTGATACTATTTGTCGGATAATAGGCTCCGGCTATCGGAGAATTGGCGTAGCGTAGCACGCTGGCGGTCAGGGCCTGATCGAAGCGAATAATCTCAACTGCCGTACCCACCTCGGCTTCGTCCACAGCAAGGATCTGTACCAATTTCGCCGCTGCGGTGGGGAGGGGCGCGAGACCCTGGACTTCCTGTACTAGATCATCGAGGGTAATCACAGTTGGATCTCCTGTCCTTGGATGGTCATCCATGCTCGCCCGGTACCGATCTCCAGATATAGTGTCCGGGAGTTGCTGCCGCCGACGTGCTCTCTCTCGATCATTAGATTGTTTTTCCAGAAGATCTTGCGTGTTACGACCTGGTTGCGCTTCCCGACCGCAAAGAAATCCTTGTCGTCAAAGACCTGTGCC
Source organism: Candidatus Eiseniibacteriota bacterium (assembly GCA_023128935.1). Classification (GTDB taxonomy): domain Bacteria; phylum Eisenbacteria; class RBG-16-71-46; order CAIMUX01; family WJJG01; genus DAOVQB01. The sequence continues at coordinate 6,054 of JAGMDA010000170.1, forward strand.
CCGCCAGCTATCTTGATCTTGATGATTCGCTTGGATGCTCCGAGCTTGAAGGCTTCCTTGAAGAAAGCCGGGATCCCCGTATCGGCGAACATGTACGGGTTGGCCTTGGCCTTGTCAGGGTTCACTGAAGAGACGGGCAGCATGAAATGAAGAATACCGCCTACCTGAGCCGATTGGTCATGGATCGCGAGCCCGATACAAGAACCCAGGGCATGCGTAACGACTATATCCCCCGCGTTGGCGGAGAGCTTCATGTCGCCCACCCCAACCACATGTCTCATGATTGTCCTCGATCTGTTCCTATGCCCAGCTCGCCCATCCCCTGCCGCGGATAGTGCTCCGCCGCCAAGCGTCCGCTCCCGCGGATGCTGCATTTCCACTAGCCAATTGATTCGGCAGGAGCCCTCTTAATCCTTGCCCGAAAGTTGCGATATGATGCTTGTCTGTGTCCATTCCTGAGGAGCGGGAGTCTCAAGGGCCCAAACCAGCCACTACCCAGACGGGCTGGGCGGACTCCGCCACCTCCCGGGTGGGGAACAGGGCTTGATTGCACAGACCGCTTCAGTTCTTGGTGTCAATGGGCGAAAAGATACAGGAAGAGGATATGCCCATCGCTGGCATGTCTTGCCCGATGGACTATGGGTTGGATCAGGAGGAACGCAACAATGTCCCTCAAGCTGATGACGGTTGACGACAGCCGCACGATTCGCCGCATTGTGGCTTCTTATGCAAAGGCCATGGCTCCCGATGTTGAGGTTATGGAGGCGGCCAACGGCCAGGAGGCTCTCGATAAGTGCAAGGAAAAACTTCCTGATATCATCATACTTGACGTCAATATGCCTGTCATGACCGGAGAGGAGTGCCTGAAACGCCTGCGCGAGGAAGAAGCAACAAAAGGAATTCCTGTTGTCATGTTGACCACTGAATCGGAGAAGCAGCTCGTCGTCAAGCTCCTACAGATGGGTGTTCAGCAGTTCATCATCAAGCCGTTTGAGAAGGAAGAGTTCATGAAGAAGGTCGGTGGGGTTGTCTCGAAGATCGAAGTGGGCGCCCCTGATGGCGGAACCACATCGACACCTCAGGGCAAGTACGTGCTTGTTTTGGAGGACAAGGAGAAGATCAAGAACACGATTGCCGCGGCCGCAAAGGGCGTCTATGAGATGGTTGGTACCGCGGACATGGGACAGGCACTGGCCCACTTCAAGACCAGCGCTCCCCAATTGGTGCTCGCGAACCTTTCGATCGAAGGGGTCGATGCATTCGAACTATTCGTACAGATGCGGAAAGTGCCCGATCGCCAGGGCGTCCGCTACGTGGGAATGTGCCTGAAGACGGCGAACGATAGGATCTCCAGGGCACGTGGCACGGGCTACATCGAAATCCTGGCTAAGCCATTCACGCCGGACGATGTGAAGTCGGTACTGAAGTCAAGCGGCAAAGCCGCTGTGAATGCTGAGGCAAACGGCGATGTGTACGTGATCAAGGCTGAAGGCGGTAAGTTTCAGGTTGTGATTCCAATGATTTTGAAAGCCATAGATGGAGCCGCAGAAGATGGATTTATGAAGATCCTCATAGACCTCTCGGCAATCCCCGAAGGAGATCTGGACGACGTGACCCTGTGGGGAGGTGTCGCGGAGAAGATAGCCGGATTGGGACTGAGCGCCTCCTACGTGTCTCCGTCCACACAGGTCATTGAGAAGTTGAAGGGTCTTCTCGACACGCAGGACCTCAAGGTCCTCACCGACGCGGACGAGGCCATGCGCGCCCTCGCGGCATAACCGCCGCACGCTGAGCAAGCTACTGTTGCTGCAGCTCCAATATAACTTGGTATCCATTGTCATCAATAGGGATCATGCGGCTTCGTAGCGAATCAAGCGCTGCCAGAACTGCTCCCCGGTTGCGCGCGCCGCCACTGGCTCTGAGATGAGGTTGCAGCTTAGGCGGCGGCTCGAAGATCCATGATGAGATGAGTACACGGCCTTCTCCATGCCGCAACATACGGGCCGGGAGTTCAGTGGCCGGGACTGAACTGGCTATGAGGAGTTCGCAGTCAGCATAGAGCCTGAGGTAACTCGTACCGATATAGCCACATTCAGTGACCACCAGATCATGGGGACCGGTATTTCGGATCAGATAGCTGTGTGCGTTGTACCAGTAGTCCGCCTTGTGCGATGTCTGTGGCAAAACGGCTCCTAGTAGGTTTCCCAAGAAAAGGGCAGCGACGAAGAAACAACACAGCATGTATCGCAAGACAGAGCCCTGGCCATTAGCAACTCCACGAAAGATCGCCAGCATTCCTATCGGGATCAGGGCGATCCAGAATTCAGGGTTATGCGGCTCCCAGAGAGTATTGAACACAGCGTACACCAGCAACAGCGGTACCGTGAAATAATCATGAACACCGTTCATCTTGGATCCCACATAATTGCTCCGCTTGCGATGCCCCCTGATAGCAATGATCAACAGCACAGCAGCAATTGTTCCACTGATTAGTAGGAGGGCCAGGCAGACCCAGGTGACCCATGGTGCAAAACTCGCTGCGAGGAATTCTTCCTCCAGGATGACATTGTTTTGGAAAGTGGATGCCGTGAAGTGCTTAAACGCTGGGATGTTCATCAGGAAGGGGAGTCCCCAGATGGCGCGGATCACTCCGACCAGCACCAAGATCGGGCTCACCCACGACAGGGACATCTCACCTCCCTGATTGAGTCGCCCCCCCCCCCCCCCCCCCCCC
>JAGMDA010000171.1 GCA_023128935.1 Candidatus Eiseniibacteriota bacterium
GAAACTTGCGATTACATCAGCCTCGATCCGGCCGCATCGGTCTGCCTTTACTGCGGAGCTGAACTGCGCGCCGAGCAGCCGATCCTCTGCGCGACCTCATTCTTGGCGGAGCGGGCCGAGGCGATCAGCGCCGACGAGGAGTACCGCAAGCGCGCGTTCTACACGACCCAAAGCTATCTCCTCGATGAGCCCGGAGCGGGGGATGCAAGCCAGCTGCCTGGGGTCTCCCTGGCCTACCATCGGCGCGGCGAGGTGATGCTGGTCAACGAGGGGCTTATAGAGGAGAAGGGGCGAGGCTTTCGGCTCTGTGAAAGCTGCGGCCACTGGCACGCTCCGACCAGCAAGAAGGGCTTTGAGGATCACAAGCTGCTGCACGATCGGCGCAAGACCTGCGGCGGGCAGGGCAAGCGCTTCCACCTGGTGCATCGGTTTCAGACCGATGTCCTCGTCATCCGTTTCGAGGGCGCGGTTGGCTTCCTGGATGCGCTGGGCCTGGAGGATAAAGCCGCCGCAGGAGCCGAAGCCGCCGATGTTGGTGCCGGTGTCACCCATGTGGGAGGCGAGATCCCCGACGCGGGTGCAAAGGCCGCAAAAACCAGCCGCGAGGAGCTCCACAAGTCATTCTACGCCAGCCTCAAGGCCGCCCTGATCGATGCCGCCAACATGGTTGCCCATGCCGAGGACCGCGAGATCGGGGGTTTTGTTCGGAAGGTAGTGCGCGAGGGATCCGAGGAGCAGGATCTGATTCTCTACGACCGCGTCCCTGGAGGTGCGGGCTACGTGCGCCGAGTCGCCGACCGCTTCGCCGATCTCCTCCGGGCTGCGCGCCAACTTCTGGACGGCTGCGCGTGTGAGAGATCCTGCTACCGTTGCTTGCGCAGCTATGCGAATCAGTACGAGCATCGCTGGCTGGACAAACAACTGATCATGCCGTTCCTGGATCACATGCTGGCCATTAACAGCCCCGAGGCCGTGGCTCAGCTTGCGCACTACGGCCCGGGCAGCCGCCGGTTCTGCGGCTCTCATGTGGGCGCTTGGCTGCAACGTCGCCTCAATGCCGGCGCCGGGGGTGTGTCCGTGCTGTGTGAGCGCATAGACAATCGCGAAGTACCGCAGGCGATTGCCTGGGCCGCGTTCCTAGCGGACTACGCCAGGAAGCGGCCGACCGCCAGGGTCGCGCTCGGGCTGATCGAGGTCCCCGATCTCGCCACACTCAGCACCGAGAACTTCATGGCCGTCAAGGCCGTGATGGATCTGCTGGAGGCCGGCGTTCATGTCTATCGGCTTGCTGGCGGTGAGGAAGCCAAGGCCGACGGGGCTTGGCAAATGGTGTGGGGAGCCGAGGGCGACGAGCCGCTGGCTCTGGCCGTGGGGGCAGGATCGCCTTTAGCCACGGGAGCAGGATCGCCTCTAGCCACGGGAGCAGGACCACCTCTGGCCATGGGAGCAGGACTGCCCCTGCTGACCCCGGAACTGGAGACTGCCACCATCATCTACAACGCGGAAACAGCAGCGGTCACCGCAGCCGAGCAGCGCATTCGCGGTTTTCTGAATGCGGGCACACGGGTCACACCCGAATCTCTAAAACTCCCCGAGAAGGATGCTCACCGGATCGTGGAGATCGAGGATGGCCAGTGGGATGTGACCTACGCGAAGCTTTTCCGCGAATTCTTGCGTGGGGCGCAGCACGTGCGGATCGTCGATCCCTACATCCGCGCCGAGTACCAGGTGCGCAATCTCGAGCAGTTTGCCGACGAGGTCGGCCTGCCACCCGGCGGGCAACTGGAGCTCGTCACGATGTATCGCAAGGATGAACGCTACGGTCTAGACGAGGAGCCGCACTTGCGCGCACGTCTCGAGCAGCTCAAGGAGCGCTGGGCAGGGGAGGAGCTGGCATTCGACTTCTCCTTCGATCCCGCGATCCACGATCGCTTCATCGAGACCGAGGAGTGGCACATCATCCTGGGCCGGGGCCTGGACATCTACTACCCGCCCGAATATGGGGCGGACGGACGATTCATCGGCCGCCGCGCGCGGGCTTGCACAATCGCGTTTCTGCCGAAGGCGCGATCTTAGGGGCAGCATGACGACTGACAGCATGACGACTGGCAGAGTGACGACTAGCAGCGACTGGAGACGACGTCCACCGATTGGTGACGAACAGTGGCGGCTGGTCTCGATCGCAGAGCGGACGAACGGCGAGGTTGGATGATGCAATCGCAATTCGCAATCGGCTCACTGGTCAAGGCCCGCGGGCGCGAGTGGGTAGTGCTGCCCGAGACGCGCGAGGAGCTGGTGATGGTGCGCCCCTTGGGCGGCACCGAGGATGAGACGACCGGCATACTGACGGCCCTCGAGAAAATCGTCCCAGCGACCTTCCCCCTCCCGAATCCGGCCGAAGTGGGGGACTACCGCTCCGGGCGGCTGCTGCGCGACGCACTG
>JAGMDA010000172.1 GCA_023128935.1 Candidatus Eiseniibacteriota bacterium
CGGGCTCAATCAAGTCCAACGATCTCGTGGCGCCAATCAGGGGAGCGATGATCCAGAAACTCGGTCAGCTACCCGCCGACACAGACGTCAAAGTCGTTCTCTTCAATGATCGGGCAGACCGACGCGTGCAGTACTCGGGGATTAATGCACAGACCCTCGGCGAGTTCTCGATCTGGTTTGATGCAAACTTCGTTCCCCAGAGGGACACGCGATTATACGATACCGTAGGCGAGGCTCTCAATGAGATCCAGCAGCTTCGTTCGGCCTACCGCCGCGTTGAGCTCACTATCCTATCCGACGGGATTGAAGACCCACCTGTGTCTACTCGCTACAGGAGTTGGAAAGACCTTGAGCCACTCGCCAGCAACTTAAAGCAGAGTGAGCCGCCGTTCTTCGGCACGTGGTACACGCTAGGTTTTATGCCCGGCGAGGTTCCCGACCCTTCACTCCTAGCAACCGAGGAAGTCCCAACCGGAAAACCTCTCCTGATCTCTACTCATCCGCAGCTCGCCACAGTGAAGTTCACGGCCTCAAAACGTTCCGGGAGTGTACCGCTTGCCGTTCAGTTCCGCGATCAGACGGAGGGAGAGGTTGTCGCCTATGACTGGGATTTCGGAGATGGTGGTTCCAGTGATGAGCGGCATCCAGTACACGTATACGAGAAGATAGGCGAGTACAGGCCTCGCCTAACCGTTCGGAACAAGTCGGGGATTGAGTCGAAGTGCACAGGAGTGCTCCTGATTAACGTCAAACCAGTTCCCCCCTCCCGCTGGTGCCTTTGGCTTGGCCTGGGAATCGCGGCGCTGTTCTTGATCTGGGTAGCGATCGTAGTTCCCTTTATTTTGCGACCTGGCATGACCCCTCAGAAGGGGGCCGAGATTCGCGGACACAGAACGTATAAGCTCACCCATCTATGCCGCAAACACAACTTCCGCTGGATATGGCCCCGCGGTTTCTTGGCCATCGGGGGGCGCCCCGGCGATGGCTTGCGGATAAGTGCGCCCGAGATTAGGGGGAAGTCCGTCGCCAGGATACACCGTGTCTTCGGAACAGACGCGTACCGAATGGTGATATTGAGAGACGGCTTGGTTTCCAAGGTGCGTTTTGAGCATGCACCCGATGGTACCGAAGTGCGCGAACTGCAACCTATATCCAACAAGACTTCTGTCCCCCTGCGAGATGGGAACAAGTTCGAGATCGCCGGGGAGGAATATTCCTGGGTCCAGCGGAAACGCTCGCGGCGCCAGCAAAGGAATTCATAGTAACCGAAGGAGATGTCTGCAATGCCACAGCAAGGTGAGGGCAGGTTGCATCCCGTCCTGTTCGTGGGTCTTGGTTCGACCGGGGCTAAGATCATCTCGAAGATCAAGCCGCTTCTCGATGATGGTGCAGATGAGTTTGCCAACCGATTCTACCGATACCTGCGTGTGACCTCGGAGATCGATCCCGAACCTGGCGTTGACCGGGGCATCGCGTCCATTGCCCTGGCAACGCGTGACCCCTCCCCTCGTGACGCCGTAGAGGTTCTCGCCAAGCATGCTGATTCTAGCACCGCCGCAAGCTTCGAAAGCTGGTGGCATCGAGACGCTCCCGATTCTAAAGATCTCTGGATCCCTCCAGGTTCCTCGACTGGGAGAGGATCAGGTGGTGTTCGTGCCACGGGTAGGCTGCTGCTCCATTACTACGCCACTCGAGGCGACGTAGATATCGCCGCTCGGTTCGCTGCGGTCAGGGCCGAATTGGAGGAAAGCAGGAACAATCAATCGCTGGAGAACCAGGCTCGGGTGTCAACCGACCGCATAGATTGTTACATTTTCGGCCTACTTGCCGGTGGGACTTGCAGCGGTACTCTCCAGGATCTTGCCTACCTCGCCAGGGAGGGACTTGGCGACTGCAATCTCTTCGGAGTCTTCCTTCTCGGGGACATCTGCTACGGGGGTGCGAATAGCACCGAGCGACAGCCGCTAAAGATGGAGACCCAACGGCGTAATACCAGTTTTGCGCTGGCGGAAATGACTCTCCTGAATAGCCAAACCGGGATCGCTCTGGCCAAGCAGCACTGGGTGAGGAGAGTGGGCGGGAAACTCTTGGGCGACCTCCGCTTCGACCACTCCCCCTACCACAGTATCACCCTAATAGGAGCGAAGAACGAAAGTGGATTCTACTTGGAGAGGTTCTCTGACTATCAGGATTTTGTTGCCGAGTACTACTCAAACCTCTATGCAACTGAAACAAATGCTTGCGAAGTGGGGCGGGTGGTCGACGAGGAGGCAGCCCATGCTTTGACCGCCGATGTCGACTTCCCTAGTCGCCCGAACAACCTCGATCGGATCGGACTCCTGAGCGTCCGCGTACCCTACAAGAAGATCTTGCTTCTGATCTCACAGGGAATCGGTGAGGAACTCGCCACCCGTCACTTCAAGAACGGTGACGAGGCTCGGTGGCCCCGCCTTGTGCAAGCCTTCAAGAACACTGTTCTTTGGGAAAGTATAGAAAATAGCTTTCAACCACCATCCGAAGACATCACGACCCAAGAACTGGATCCGTTTCCTCAGAGCAGTGAGGAGTTCAATGCTCTGTTCACTCAGATGAGAGAGGATATCGATGCTTACTACGGGCCTTGGCATAAGGTAGAGGCCCCCAAACTCCGCGCCCGCTTGGTGGAGTTTCAGCAAGAGTGGGCCTCGGCTATCGATGAGATGCTCACAGGGGTCCTCGGCCATGCGGCGGAAGACAGCTTCAGTATGGGCGATCTGGGTTCCGCCTTGAAGACTCTCATTGCTACCGTTGAAGACCGCCGCGACAATCTGACAGAAATGGCCGTCAAGGCTGAGCAACGTCTGTATGGCGCTGGAGATGCAAGTTTGAGCAAGGTCTTCGACGTAACGCTGCAGGAGATGGTTGAGGAGTTTCCAAAACCCAATATTGTCAAGAAGATCTTTGGACGGAAGTGGTCAGGTGCAGAGGATGTGAGCGAAACACTGGGCAGGTACGCCCGCGAACTCAGATCCTGCGCAACGTTGCGGGCAACCGCGGCATCCCTTAACCCATTGGCCAACGAGCTACGGGCACTCTCAGTCGTACATCAGTTGATCTGCAATGTGGTCATGGAGGTGGTCCAACAAAGGAGTCGCGCTGCGGACGAGTGCTTCAAGGAAAGGAATGACAGAAGGAGCTTCCGCCTGGAACTGATCGACCGCCGCGATGAGATTAGGGAGAGCTTCGTGGACGAGATCCTTGACGCGACTTGTGAGGGTGGCGACCAACCATCGGCCACAGACCCCACTGGCACCAAGAGAGTGACAGTAAGGGATCGGTGTCGGTTCTCGATCATTGACAGCTGGCGAGGCGAGGGCGATTCCTCTCTCCTTGATGTTGCTCGGATGCTCCTGGCTCTACTGAGGGATCGCGAGGATCTTCGGACGCCCGACGCAGCCCTGCGGCTAGCCTCCGTGTCGGGGGCAATCCGCGGCCTTGACCAAGGCCTCACGCGAGCCTTCGATCAGAAGATCAGAGATGTTGTGCAGTATAATGTCGACCGGATCACAGTCTGGGAGGCAATCAGGAAATACGTGAGCCAGCTCGAAGCCAGAACGAGAGGAAAAGACGCTCAGTCGATCCTCCACGACCTATTTGGTGTTCTTG
>JAGMDA010000173.1 GCA_023128935.1 Candidatus Eiseniibacteriota bacterium
TCTCCCAGCTGAGCTACATCCCCACTTGCTCGCGCGCCAATACACCCCAAACCGTACGCGGCCAGCACAGGTTCCGCATCTCTAGCGGGCCCAGGGCTGACCGCAGTCACATCCTGGCGGAGAGACTGGGATTCGAACCCAGGAGGCGCGTAAACGCCTACACGCTCTCCAGGCGTGCTCCTTCGACCACTCGGACACCTCTCCTTCTATGCCCAATGCCCACGAACGTCGCCTGTTACCTACCCAAGCAGTCGCTGCCCAATTACGTAGTTTCATCGCGCAGGGATCGAAAAAACAGTTGCAACAGGCCTGCCGCTTCATCGGCCAGGAGGCCTCCCTCCACGCGCACAGTATGGTTCAGCCCTTCAATCTGAGTCAAGTCCAGGCGCGATCCGCACGCCCCAAACTTGGGCTCACGGGCTCCAAAAACCACGCGGTCAAGGCGCGCCTGATAGAAGGCACCCATGCACATCATGCAAGGCTCGACCGTCACGTAAGCGGTCACCCCAATCAACCGCCAGGATCCGAGCGTCCCGGCCGCGGCGGAAATGGCCAGGATCTCCGCATGGGCCGTGGGATCCTGAAGCGTCTCGACGCAGTTGTGGCCACGCCCCAGGATGCGTCCTTCTCCCGCCAGGATGCACCCGATGGGCACCTCTCCCTTGTCCGCGGCAAGCTGCGCTTGCTCCAGCGCCAGACGCATACACTGGGCGTCACTCCCCCAGCCATCCATCTCGCGCACTACCTTGCACTCCTCTTGGCACACCACTGCGCAGGCCCTAAGGGCTCGCGCAAGCCCTAAGACCTGACTACTACTGCTTCGCGGACAAGCTCTCACGGAACCATGGCCTCTGCCAGCTCGGCCGCCACTTCCGGAATCACTTCCTCAAACCGCGGCGGGGCGGACCCGGAGCGCAGGTTAGCACTCAGCCCTGCCATATCTCTCTTGGAGCCAATGCCGCTCATGCGCGAACCTCTCCCGGTATCCCTGTCGCTGGTCTCAAACTGTTGGGCCGCGCGCATGACGGTGCTGCGCGCTCTCCACTCACGCCGTCCGGTCGCGGCCGAGTAAATGGAAAGACTCGCCGTGATCTGTGTATGAGCCGCTTCGTCGGCAGCCGTAGATCCCCTGCTCTGTATCCAGTCCTCTATCACGCCCACAAGGATCGCCTGTACACCAAGAATTGAACAGAGTTGCTGCATTTTGAGTTTGTCAACCTTCTTGTGATCCAACCAGAAGTCAAGCACATCCCTGTGCAACTCCTGCACGCCGTCAAGGCTCGCGCGTCGTGCGCACTCGCTGGCCGACAGGATGACAAAGTCATGAGGGGCAGCTTGGAGGTGACCCTCGAGGACTGGCCCCATCATCGCAACGGCCATAGCGTCTTCAACAGAACTGCCCAGGCCCAGATAGGCAAGCACCTCTAGATCCCCCAGATTGAAACCCGGGGATTTCATTACGGTGGCAGCACTGCCGGCCCCTGACTTGCAGCCTGGAGCCACCAAGAGCAACACGGCTATCCCTAGCACGAAGAGCTGCTTCATGGATCGTTCCTCCAGAGTCCGTGGTTGGAAAGGCAAGGACAGTCCCTGTAAACACGGAGTGCAGCACCGGGAGGCGCCATAGCCCCCCGGCAGGAGCTGCGCGCCCAGGAGGAGTTGAACCCCCAACCTTCTGATCCGTAGTCAGACGCTCTATCCAATTGAGCTATGGGCGCTTAAAGCCGCGGAGAGGGCGGGATTCGAACCCGCGGTGAGCTATAAACCCACAACACATTAGCAATGTGCCGCCTTCAGCCACTCGGCCACCTCTCCCCAAGCTCGAAGCCTATCCGACGTTACCGAGGGTGTCAAGTCCCAGCTCGGAGCGCGGATCTGTGCGGAGGTTTTGCGTCAGGGCTGCGCATGGTTCCCGCAGGGGGGCAACTTGCGTCTTCCAAGTGTCGGCCGGTCTGAATCCCTACTGGTTCATCTCCTCCCTCTCTTGGAGCTTCTTGACACGCTCGATCAGGAGGTCCATGCGCTCCAGCTGCTTTCTGGCGTACCGGGCATAGGTTGGATCGTCCAGGTCGATAACCCTCTGGAACTTGCCCTTTGCAGCCTTATAGGAGTCAATCGCATCCTCAAACCGTTTCCTCTTCTCGTGACTCTTACCCTGGCCCTCCAGCGTTAGGCCCCACCCGTAGTACAGACAGCCCGCATTGGGATCCACCTCGAGACCCCTTTTCACCGTCGCGACAGCTTTCTCGAAGTTCCTGAGGTTCTTGTAGACGAAGATCAAGTTGCAGTAATTCGCTACGCTGGAAGGCTCCTGCGCCAACACGTATTCATAGTCCTCCGCCGCTCGCGCGTGTTCCTTTATACTCTTGAGACATGCAGCGCGAATCTTATGGTACTGAAGTGTTTGATCGCTATCCTGTTCCAGCTCCAGAATCTTGTCGTAGTAGCCCACGGCCTGGTCGTAGAACTTGATCTTGAAGTAGTAGCCACCCAGGATGCTCAGGGTGTTCACATCCTTCTGGTTGTACTCGTAGAGCTTCTTGTAGAAGGTGATTGCTGGGAGATATAGCTTCTGCTCAAGCGCCAGCCGGCCTGCCTCGGACACCATAGTCGGATCCGCCGCACCTAGCTCGATAAGCCGGTTGTACAGCATCACTGCTTCGGCAATCAGGCCCTTCTGCTTGTACACAAAGGCGAGATTCCTGATAATATCAGTCTTCTGAGGGCGGGCTTCATGGAGTTCCAAGTACATGACGGCCGCATCATCGAGTTCCCCAGCGCAACTCAGCGCATAGGCCATCGCCTCCTTTACATCAAGATTGTCCGCATCCTGATCGAGCGCATCTTGATAGGTGTCAATGGCGCGCATGTACTCCTTGAGCTGTACCTCAATCGCGCCCAGGTTCAGATAGGCATCGATCATGTCAGGACAGGCTTCCTTGACTTCCGTGAAGGCCTCGGCTGCATCGCGGAGTTGGCAGTTCTTCAGGTACTCAAGTCCCGTCTGATAGCTCTTCTCGCAAAGCTCCTCCTGCGAGAAGATCGCCTTAGCGTCTTTGCTCTGAGCCATCGCGCTGGACATCAAGAAAGCGCTCAGTATCCCGCCTACACAGAGGGCCGCCAGCAAGCGAAACCGTGCTGCGAAGATACCGGGACGGGTCATGCGTTCACCCTGTTCTGGAATCACACCCCACATCACTTCCTCCTTCTCCGTGCGGCGGCTGCAGGCCAACAGGCCAGGACGCTATCAGAGCCTTCCAGGACTGTCAAGAATGGGGGGCGGGCAGCTCGCGGGCACCTCTACTGCCTGCCCCGGGCCCTAGCCCTCTGCTCCCGCTGCGCGTATCCGCATGCCCTCACCTTGGCCATGCTCAAGTCATGCTCACCCCGCACGCATGCCCCGCGCCATCATGATGTTCGCTCGCGCCTGGGCAGCAGCCGCGGTGGTTGAGTCGCTGGCGATCACAGCTTCCCATTCACGGATCGCTTCCTTGAAGATGCCGGCATCGGCGAAAGCGACGCCCAGTTGGAAGTGCGCCAGCTGGTTCTCCGGGTCTATCTGCAGGGCGCTCAGGAAACCACGGACCGCCTCCTCCGTCTTGCCCAGTCCATAGAGGACGATGGCCTCATTGCATAGCACGACGGGGTCGTTCGGGACAAGGCGTCTGGCCCTGCGGAACATGTCGAGCGCCTCGTCCTGCCTGTTCAGGTCGCTGTAAACAATACCCACATTCACCATCGCCTCGGCATCGTCTGGGTTCAACCTGACAACCTGCAGGAAAGCGTCCAGGGCATCCTCCATCCGATCTATCTCGTAGTACGCATATCCCAGTTCCTTCAGGGCTTCCGGATCATCGGGGTGGGTCCGTTCCCACTCGAGGGCATCGTCAAGTGTCATCGGCCCTTTGCTATCCCCCGCGGCCCATGAGAGCGGCGCGAGCAGGAGCAAACCTGCAACGAGGCAGGTTGCCCGTTTCCACCAGAGTTCCCACCTCGGGTTTCCAATCAGCTCAGACATGACCATCTCGACTCCCCCCCCCGCATTCAATGGCTCTGCCTGCGTCGGCGCTGCTCCAGCCGGCGCTTTTGTTGTCGCAGCCCACGTCTTCTCTTGGCTGCCCTGACCCTCTTGGCCTCCTCGCTCTCACCGGTAGCGCCCCCGGGGGCTGGGTCGTGGCCTCCCCGTGCCGCTCCCACCTTTCCCGCCGGCTCCCCCTCGGAGCCGAGGTGGCGCACATTTGGTTGCCCACGGTCGGCGCGGATCCTACGGGCATGGCGCTCGGCTTCCATGGCATGCGGTGACTCTGATTCACCAGACCCGCCGGCGCCGGCCACACCCACGCGCGTCTGCCAACGCCCGGCTGCTTCCCGCTCCCTGCGCCGAGCACCTTGGCGGGCACTGTCCTGGATTTCGCTCTCGCGCGCCATGAACATCGATGCGATCTCCCGCTGATCCTCAGCGGAAATCTGTTTCTCCTCCCCATCGGACCGCTGCGCATGCAGGAAACGATCCCGGAACTCCTCAACCGCCAGGACCTGGGCCTCAGAGGAAAGCCGGGGGCACAGGCTGCGGCGGTCATTGGTGACTATCGCAACGGACTCCCCTCGGCCCAGAGCCTGCTCCGCCAGGAAGACAATCCGGTCATCGGCCTCTTCTGGAGGTTGGCTGTATTGGGTCTGCAGTCCCCCTCGTTCACCAGCATCGGGGTTGCGGAGCATTTCATTCCCGTCGTAGACGACTACCATGCATCGTCGCAGGCTACGGGCAAAGGGCTCCAGGAGAGCCTCGAGTTCGTGGCGCGCCTGCTGCTTGTCGCCGTCCCTCTGAAGCTGGCAGAGTCGCGGAAGGGCAAAGATAGCATTGTGCCCATCGATAATCCATAATCGCCGTTTCCATCGCTCGTAGGCCATATGCGCTCCGGCACCATCTGCTACCACCCAACTTCCCTGCAGACGCCACTTAAGCCTAGGTCATCAGGCATAAAGACGCAACTCTCGCACATACCCACACTTCTCACTGTCTATAGGTTTCCTCGCCGGCCCCGAACGCTCTGGCAGTGGGCGAATCGCAATGGTAAAAGAAAACGGAGAGGGAACCTCTCGGTTCCCTCTCCTCTTCCCGCGCGAGATCCCCGAGGGGCGCTTGGAGTCCGTGCGGGAAGCCCTCTCCGGGTCTCATGCGAGCCCCGGAGAGGGTGTGCCGGGGGAAGGAAGACTAGGGAATCGCAAACTCCGACCGCCATAGGCCACTGAACAGTCCGGGCCGCTCGCCGCGGCGGGTCCAGTGCCCACCCACGCTGCCGATGGTGCTGCCGTTGCGTTGCACCCATCCGCCGTGGAAGCGCCCGACCTCATCATAGGTCTGCGTTTCCTCCTTGCCGGTGTCCCGTATCATCTCATACTGCCCCCGCAAGAAGCCCATGAACCTACCGCTCTCGTTAATGTATTTGCCAAAGAAAACCTCCTCGCCATTCGACTTGACCCCGTAGTGGCCTCTCATGTAGCCCAGAGGCCTGCCCGTGGCAGAAACCCAGCGGCCTTTGAATCTGCCCACGGAATCACCCTCGGCCCAGGACCATCTTCCGCCACAGAACCCCCTGTAGTGGACGTTGCGATCCATGCGCATGCAGCGGAAGGAAAGCTGCTCGTTGGAAGAAGGAACATCGATGATCTCGTCAAGACCCTCCAGCTCGTTGAGCGTGAAGGACAGCTCGCCGATCGGTTTCGCCTCGAAGGTGAATATGACCTCTTCGTTATTCGTGCTGATGCTGATGCTGTCCACAGGCACGGTCAGGATGACGCGCAAGCCGTCATAGTATCCGTGCGTGCGCGATTGCCACGCGAGCTCCCCTGGTCCCGGCCGCGGCTTCAGCAGGAAATCCTCACCCGGCTCGAAGTGCACCAGGCTGACAACGCGGATGCAACCATGCTCCAGGGTCATGGATCCATCCCAGATGACTGTCTCAGCTGCACCCGAGGTGTCGATGCTGTCTATGTAGGTCTCAGCCGGCGCCAGTGTGCCCCAGAGAATGGTCATCGAGTACCAGCGACGCTTGCACCGCTCCACGTCCTCGGCCCGCATCCTGTCGTCCGGGGTGAGGCCATCGTAGCCCTCGTTCTCGTCCAAGAGTTCTTCCGAGGAGGCGGAACTGATCAGCGCTGCATCACCAAAGGCTGGATCCTCGTCCACCGCCTGGAAACCTCCGTAGGGATCATCCAGATCTACGACCTGGCTGCCAGGATCGTTCGTTGATGGGACGCTCGCGTTTTCCTCGCCGCTGCACCCGACAAGGATAAAAACCGCAAGTAGAGCGCTCCATGCCAGAACCCGGGTTTTGGATTGCGCCTTCATATCTGCTACCCCTTTCCTGTGAGGATTCCCCCCCCGGTCGCCGACGCCCTCCGGGACCCTCGAACCCATGTCCAGGATTCGATCCAATCCCCGTCGTCCGGATTTCCGTTACGCCTTTGGTGTAACTACCAGATCTGTGCCAGAACGGCCCATGCGAAGCACTTATCTTGTAATCAATGGCAGCCAGAGGAGTTCCGCCGTCTGGATATGATCGGAATCTGACAATGGAGGGTCACGAATCGCTTCCGCCGCTGCCGCGGCTGTCCCGTCGGGTACGTTCCACTGAACCCATAGGGACATACCACATCAACGCAGGATGACGAAGCGACGATGTTCTCTGCGTGCGCCGGCCTGCAAGCGCAGGAAATAGACCCCGCTGCCCACCGGTGCCCCGCGCGCATCCCGCCCATTCCACAGATAGGCATGCGCGCCAGAATCCATCAGCTCATCCAGCAGGGCGCGCACCAGCCTCCCGGTCACATCGTAGAGGCAGAGACGAACCTTTGCGCCTGTCTTAGGAATGGCAAACCGGATCGTCACGCCCTCGCCGCCGTCGACCATGGGGAAAGGATTGGGATGAACCGGCGACAAGGCAAAATGCCCGGGTCCCTGCTCTACGCGGATGGAGAGGGGACCGAACTCGAGGCGCGAACCATCCGGCAAGCAAGCCAGTAATCGGTATTCATAGAGGATCCCGCTTTCGACAGAGGCATCGATATAACTCAGTTCCCCAGACCCGCTCACCGGAGCATGCGGATTGATCAGATCGTAGCTGCTGCCCGCATCTTCCAGCATGCACCTGTATAGGTAGTAATCGGCACCGGAAAGGCAATCAGGAGCCGACCAGCGGATCTTCACACCCCCCGGAGTCTCAGAGAGCGTGAAGGATTCCAGCATCACCGCGGTTCCCTCGAAGAAAAGGTGCCCCGCACAGGGCTGGACCAGCGGGGCTCCGGAGAGATACACGCTGCAGTATGGGCCACCGGCCACCATCACCGTGTCGAAGCGGAAGATCGAACCGGTCGGCGGAGGAAAGCTAAGTGGGTTGGCGCAGCGGTCAGTAACAATGGCCCCTCCGGTCTCGGTGAGCAGGATGTCGCTCGGGGACATGAGATCCCGGCAGCGGGTAATCTCCAGGATATCTCC
>JAGMDA010000174.1 GCA_023128935.1 Candidatus Eiseniibacteriota bacterium
TCCAGCGAATAGAGCACTCCCATCTCCGCTCCCGGCTCGCCGGCATCCACCACCAGCAGCCGGCCGTTGGGAGCAAATGTCAGGGCTCGGGGCGATCGGAAGGGACTCCCTTGACGAACGATTCTGTGACTGCCGTCAGACGGATCGATGGCGATAACGCCTCCGCCATACGGGAAAGCCCCCCCTATTGTCCGGTCCAGCAGATACAGCATGCCATCCGGACCGGAGGTCAGATCATACGGGCTGCTCAAACAGGAATCTGAAAAGAGCGCCGCACCAGTTCCGCTGGCCAGGTCAATCTCGTAGATCGCTCCCGGACCGAACTGCTCGGGAGAGAGGTTGAACGGGTCTGCGATCTGGTCGAGTAGGTAGCAGGTTGTGCTGTCTCGCACAACCACTGCACGGGGATGCACGAGCGTTGTGTCGCAGAAGAGAATCTCAATCTGTCCGGTTTCGGTGCTCGCGCGCAGGAGCGCACCCCCATACTCTCCGGTCCCCGTCTCGGTATCCGAATCCACAATGAGGAAATCCGTCTCGCTCCCGGGGATCCGGTCAATGTCCGAGGGCGAGACAAAAAGCGAGCCCGCCAGGATCGGGACAACTTCACGCAAGGGCCCTTCGATCCGGAAGACCGCACCCGTCAGATAGTCCCGTTCCCTGGGATTCGCGCTGGCATCGAGGATCAGCAGCTCACCCGCGCCCACGGCACTAGAGATGTAATAGGTCAACTGCGCTTCCGAGGAGACGCCCCGCTGGACCTCGAGATTGGCCCACTGATCGGCCCAGGACGAGAGCCCCGGAGTGGAACGGATGGACACATTGTACACGATCGTGACCGTGTCACCGGCTGCCACGGGTCCTTCCCAGCTTAGAACATCGCCGCAGACAGTAACCTCACCCCGGCTTGTCTCCACCGAGGCCACATCCAGCAGCAGCTGCTCGCTCAGCTCCACTGTCAGCGAAGCCCACGGCTCAGCCTCCTGAGCGGAATTGGCCAAACAGATCGTACAGTGCAGCGTTTCGCCTCGCTGGGCCCAGCGCCCGGAGGAATCTTCCTGTGCCGTGAAGAAGACAATCCGCGTCTCTGGTCCTGGGACCGTGTTGAGGGAGATTAGCTCGACCGCGTCGGCGTAACTGGCCAGAGCCGTCAGATTGTTGTACTGGGTGGGATCCAGCTGGAAGATCACGCCCTCTCCCCCACCGGCCAGCGGCGGGGCCTCGGGATCAACTATGAGGACTTCCCTCTCGCTGAGCCAAAGCATCCGCCCGGGCGCGCGCAGCTCGTCGCAGCTAGCCACCAGGCCAATATTGCCCATCTCAGGGTTCAGCCGGCGCACCCATAGATCATCGGCCTGGTAGTGCCAGCCTGTATCCGTGAATAGGAGCCCCCCCCAACCCGGCTGCCACAGCAGCCCTTGGGGCTCAACGATCTCCTCATCGAAGAACTCCACAATCTCGTAGCGACGACTGCCAGCGTTGTATTCACAGAGAAAGATGATACCCGCGCTCCCGCCCGGGGCCGTGGCCTCCATGTCGCTCAACCACAGCCGACCCTGAGAGTCGAAGGCCATGTCTGTCAGCGCGCGGAACTCCGGTGAATAGCAGAGGATTTCTATCTCCCAGTCCTCTGACACAGCGTACAGGGCTCCCCTCGCATCCCCAGAAGGCAATGCACCCGGGTCCAGAATGGCCCAGCCACCTTGCGGGTTTGGCAGCAAGCGCTGCGGGGACACGAAGAAATCACCCGCGAGCAGGACCGAATCGGCATCTCCCTCAAGATCCAGATCCAGGAGCGCACCGGTCTCACCCCCGAGATCGAGCGGATCGGCCTCGCTGTCCAAGACCAGGAACCGCTTGCAGGAAACAGGCAGGATGTCCACCGGGTGAACGAACAGATCGCTCAAGCGGTAGACGCTCATCTGCTGCGCGGCGCGGTCCAGCACCAGGATCGCTCCAGCAGTGGAGTCGGCCTCGAATGCGGCATCGAGGACTACGATCTCTCCTCCACTCAACGGCGCGGTGATCATCAGGGAAGTGGTCTCGGGATCGGGCGTCCCGCCACCCTGAAACCCCACACTGAACTCAGCCATCTGGCCCTGTGTCGCAAGGGTGTCCACGCGCAGCAGGGCGGTGATCTCCAGGGGGTTGCCATACTCAAGATTCCCAGACCAATGCAGCAAGTGGGTCTCTTCGCCAATAAACAGATCCCCCCGCTCGGCCTCCGCGTCGAGAAGGTCAAGCAGCAAACTGTATTGCAGCACGGCCGCGATCCCGAGGGTAGGTGTGGGGGAGTTGTTCTGCAGCTCCGCGCGTGCGATCAGTGTGTCACCGGGTACCAGATTTCCCCCTGTGATGTCTTCCACAGTGAGGCTGATGATCTGCGGATCCGTCGGGTGGTAGATAGCCAGTCGCTGCGGATCCACCAGCTCTTCGTGCGGAATGCCATAGGTCATGAGCGAATCCAGCTCGCCGCTGAGCCCGTAGATCAGGTGGAAAATAGCTCCATGGTCCCCCGAGGCAAACAGGCCTCTGCCCGACTCATCGCAGATGAGCAGCGTGCCATCACTTGTCAGATCCAGGCCATAGGGGAAGTCGAGCCGGCTGCTGCTGGCCAATATTTCCGGCGGAGTGTGTCCCCCCATGGGTCCCCCAGGCCGCTTGATCCGCCAGACCTTGCCATGCTGCTCGCTCATCATCGCATCGGTGAAGTAGATTGTAGCGTCGAGATCCACCACTGCACTGAACGGATCCTCAAAGGTGCTGTAGGTCCGAATGCCAATGAGTTCGCCA